>SUTR01000132.1 GCA_015062825.1 Methanosphaera stadtmanae | reverse complement strand
ATAATGTAAAAATTTTTACATATATAATACATATTTACCAATACGAGGTATTCTATATATTATTGCTGCTGCTACATAACTACATATTATTAACAGAATCCAAAGAATTAATGCTTCTACAGGCTCTGGAAATGGCGATTTAATAACTACTGGAAGTAAAGGTATTCTAAAGAGATTATGTATCAAAAATACTGCAAAAGAATACTTTGAAAGTATTGTCACTACTTTAAAACATCTTACTTTTTCTATTCTTGAAACCAATTCAAACAATGCAAATGATCCTGTTAATATAAATGGGAATTCATACCATAGGAAGAAATTATATCCTTTGACAAATGAATAATATTGGAAATATATACAAATAATCCATGAAATTATTGCAACTAATCCAAGTAGTTTAGAGGATATCCCTTTAAACATTTCTTTTTTATTTAAATATCCCAATATAATATAAACCCCATATATTCCACCACTAAAACCTAGACAATATTGTATCGTTACATTTTGAATTCCATGCATATCACACAGCAATGATATGAACGGAAGCATGAATGCTAGTAATGAAAATACTGTTGTAGCTTGTAGAATCGTCTTTTCATTAAATTTTTCAAGGGCTGCTGAAACAAACGGCAATGATAGATACATTCCTATAATCATTGGCATGTACCACATGTGACTAAAGTATAAATTACCTGCACTTACAGGACTAATTGTTGTAGTATTGGATGCGATAAATGTAATTGAAAATGCATATACTACCGCCCAAAATATTGTAACAATAATCAATTTTTTACAATTCTTTGTCCAAAACTTCATAACCTTTTCATCATTATAAGTTCTATCCAATAATAAATATCCTGTTATCATTAAGAAAAATGGAACACCAATACGACCTATGAATAATGAAGCATATTGAAATATTCTGGAAATCATTGTTAGATTAACAATGGCATTTGATGAAATAATATATATTCCATCAACAGAATGAATATATAATACTGTTAATATAGCAATAGCCCGAACTAAATCTATCCATTCAATCCTAGTTTTACTCATAATTAATCTCCATGAATATATTATAATATATATGATTAATTATTAAAAAATATTTATTAATAAAATGATATGTTAAAAGTAAACACTGAATAATCATAACTTTCTGTTAATTATTTTCAGGATAGAAAAAGTCCCGTATGTATTTAGAAAAAAGGGATAATCAATTTTAAAATTATTTAAAAAAAAATATTAAAAAAAGAGAAATTAAATTATTTATACATCAGAGTACAATAAACCGGTTGCTCTTGCCATTACAAATACCATATATACCTGGACAATACCAGCTAATATTTGACCAATAGAACCTATTATTCCACGTTGTGTTGCAATTATACCTACAATTAATATGAGTACAGCAAATATAACTATTAGTATTGCTACAAGAGATATTATTTTTACTAGACCTACTCTAGATATGTCATTGATAGCTTCATTTATTTCTAAAGCACTACTTAAATCTTCAGTTTTTGCTAATCTACATTGAGCCATGAAAGCTGCAAGTGCAAATACTATGAATAGTACTAAAGCTATGATGTATAATATCCAGTTTTTAAGGAATAAACCTAATACATATGTTATTATAGTAGGTACAAGGAAATAAACAAATTGTACTATGAATAATTTAACACCGTTTGTTACTTGTCTTACAAAGTCTATTCTAGGAGATTCCATACTTCTTCTGATACCATATTGGGTTATATCCAATTCATATCCACTAATCAATAATAATATTATAAAGGATATTACAAATCCAATAATTCCTACTATTCCTGCAGTAAAGATATTTTTTGAGGAAACACCAAATGCAATACCAACTAATGTTCCACCCAATGCAATTGCTGCTATGATTCCTAGAATTACATAAACAACCAATGCTTGTATATTATCCAGAGGATATTTAAATGCATCTTGAAGAATTTCCATTATTTCCATATTAGTTCACCTCTTATTTCTTTAAAGAAATTTTTATGTTAATACTTTATTATTTTGACTATTTATATTTATAGACCTATTTTTATATTTATTAAAAAAAAATTAAAATTTTATAAGTACAAATATGAATACATCGTTTATATCACATAATATACTTAAAAAAAAGAATATATAACCTGTTAATAGGAAAAATAAATGATTTGATGGATTTTAAAAAAAGTAATACTTTTTTATAAAAAAGTATTTATACTAATGAGTACAAATAATTAATTGTATTAATACTAATAAAAAAATTATTAATACTTATCTAAAAATCGTTGGAAAAAAATATTAATTAGATAGCCTCCCTATTTAATAGACTCAAAAATAACTATAATATTCAAAGAAAGGGAAATGACTTAAATACAAGTCATAATTTAATTTTTTTTTTAAAAAAAAGATTTATAAGGAAAAAAATTATAGTGTTTTTTGTCCTCTTCTTATTGCTGTTATTCCTGTTTTTGCTGTTTCTTTAATTCCATATGG
>SUTR01000131.1 GCA_015062825.1 Methanosphaera stadtmanae | reverse complement strand
AAACCTCAAATTAATCTTTTTAGAACCCTATTGTCCTGATTTAAATCCTATAGAAGATGTATGGAGAACAATAAAAAGAAAAATATATAATTCCAATTATAAAACATTGAATGAACTAATTGACATATTTAAAAGGTTATTTTATGAAATAATGGATAATACGACATTCTATGAAAACTGGTTTTCAGAGTATTTTATGGTATAAACTTTAGGTAAGAAACTATAAAACAGATGTTAATAAATAGTAAGTGTATAAAAGTATTACTCAAAGAGTGAAAAAACATAATTTATGCCAACACTCACACCTGAAAAAAACAGTTTTATCACCTCACAAAAAATTGCGCCATTAAACAACACAAATCAAAAATTAAATTGGCCGCTTTGTTAAAAAAGTAAAAAAAAGAATTTATAAATTTTTATTCTTTAAATAAACAGAATAAAGTGGATTTGAAAATTTACACTCATCTTTTAATGCATATTTTTCCCTATAGAGAATTCCAGTTTCTATGGCATCCGATATAAACAAGTCAATAAGATCCTTTTCTTCATCAGTAGTATTTTCTTTTAATTTATTAATAGAAAAGGTATCTACTGTTGGTTTAATGATTTTCCCAATTTTATCAAGTATGGATACATATGTCTTGTTTTTTATTAATCCATTTAAATATTTATCACACATTATATTATTAGTTAAACGAATTCCATCTATGATTTGTTTAATATCCAATTGTTGTGTTTCACATCGCCAGAAAATATTTTCACCTAATTCCTGCATTACTAATGGAATACCATAACAGTACTTTGATAAAAGTTTAAGGGATTTTTCATCATATTGAATATTTGTTTTATTAAAACACTTTTTATAGAACTGTATCACTTCATCTTCACTTAAAGCATTTACATCATAATGATAAAATATTCTACTAAAGGAAGGATTATGTTCTTTAAGTTTTTCAAGATTTTCAGGATAACTTGTTAAAAGAAAAGCAACAGGTACTTCTTTGTCAAATCTCATTGTTAAATTATCTACAAAACTTTTATACCAATTAGTGAATACTGGTGTTTTACTTAATCCATTTACATCATCAATAATTATAAAAATGGCTTTTTTTTCATACAAATCAGAACATAATTCTTTAATAAATGAAGGGAAATCATGTCTTATTGAATCAATTAAATCACCTGATTGAGGTTTAAGTTTTATTTTTAATCCCATTACGCCAACTGTTTCAACATAATTACTAAAATTTTCCAATAATTTATCTTTTAATGATTCCACCCTAACATTGTTCAACAAGGCCTCAATAATTCTAATAATTAATGTGTTCACATCTTCAACACCTTCATTTGATATTTTAACAGTAACAACATCATATTTTACCTCTAATATATATGAAAGATAATCAGATAAGGATGATTTACCCATCCCCCTATTTCCAACTAGATAAAAATGCCTATTTTCTCCATCAAAAATGTTTGGAAGATATCTGATAATATTTTTAATGATAATTTCTCGTCCAACAAAATTTTCAGGATTAACAATATTACCTGGACTGAAGGGAGATTTCTTATATAACTTGTAATCAGACATTTTAATACACTTCCTTTATCTCTTGACCAATTTTTTTAATATATTCTATAATTATATTGTATTTTCAAATATATTAATAAATCTAATTTACCAAAAAAAATTTTTAATAAGTATTTCACATTTTAAAATTTCTATTTAACATCAAATATCAGCTAAAAACTATTCAAAAATATTACATTTAGTCGAATGTTATTGTATCAAGAAAAATATATAATTAATACACCATAAATCCTCATATCAAAAAATTAACCAAACATCCAATTAAAATAAACAATAAGTTTAACTAAATGTTACACACAAGAATGTCAAAAAAAATATCTAAAAACATTATTAATACAAAAAAAAAGTTAATAAAGAAGAATAATCTTCTTTAATATAAAAAAATATTCAAATTAAGCACTAAAAGTAAGTGTTTTAGTATCGTTAACTTTTCATAACCAAGTGCAGTAAATAATACAGTAATATTATAATTTCCTGCTTTCATATTTTCAGGAACAGTATAATTTACACTAACTTGTCCATTTACTACACTGACATAGATAACCTTACCATTAGAATCTTTAAGTGTTTTACCATTTACCTTGAAAACTACCTTACCAACATTAACCGGAGTGTTACCAGCAGCTACTGTAGCAGTAAGTGTAACAGTTTCACCATTATATACTTGCACATCACTTGTAGTAATTGCTGGTGTATCTTTTGTAACAGTTAAGTTAGCACAAACTTTAAAAACATCACAAACTGATAAACCACCATAAACAGCCCAAATACCAGGTTATTCTTAGCCAAACTAGAATTTACTTCATAGTCAATAAATGTCAAACATGCCCTATAAGATCAGATAATTTCAATATAAGTATAGTTTTTTACCATAAGTTTATGTCAAAAAATTCAAATAACCAATTTTTATAATAACTAATATTGTCTACAATTT
>SUTR01000025.1 GCA_015062825.1 Methanosphaera stadtmanae | reverse complement strand
TAATTGCTACAGTTGAATATTGATTCATCCCATTTCCTACTTTTTAATGAGATGATGAGTGAAATTAAAATTCATCATCCAATATTTTATGAATGCTTTCCATCTCATCATCATAAACTTCTTGACTAATTTTACCTTCAATTAAAGAAACCTTCGAATCATAAATTCCTGCAAATAATGAAATTTGGAATTGTATAAGATTTAAATAATAGTTAACTGTTTCTAAATTATCGATATCTTCCTTAATCTCAGCATTATTAAAATCCCATTTGATAACAACTTCGTCAATTTCATACTGTAACTTATCAAATAAATAATTAACCATTAAATGAATATCCATAAATTCATAATATATATCCTGATTGAAATTAGGATCCTCAGCTAAAAATGCCGAAAATACTGGAAATATCCTATTCTTAGCATACCTCATCATTCCAGTTAATTGAATGTAAATATTATTGTTAAATAGATTATCACTTAATATTTCATCAATAACAAGCTGAAGGTATACAATCTCATCCTGTAACTTCTCTAAAAAATCAAAATAATTATCACCATCATCTGCTGATGGAAATTCATCTCTTACAAAATGATTGACCATAAAATATCCCACCTTATTCTGTTATAATAAATATATTTTTTATAATTAATAAATTAATCCATTATTTAAATAAAAATCAATAATTACTAATCAAATCCATCTGAATATTTTGAAAAAAAAAATATAAACATTATATATAACATAGAACAATATATTAAATGTAATAATTTTATGACTATAAGGGATTTTAATTATTTACATACTTTATTATTAAATTATAATTTATTATATGATTATATTAATCATAAGATTAACCTAAATGGGCTATTCCAATAAAATATTTCATAATTTCAATAATAATTATAAAAAAAATCTTAAATGATTAATAGAAATCAAGGTGATTGAATGTTTTTAGAAGCATATTTACCATTTATTTGGTTAATAATATTTGGGAATATAGAAAACTTAATTCTTGCATCCCAAGGTGTAGTTAAAGGTGTTAATCCAATAAAATTAGGTCTATTAAGTATTATGTTTGTTATATTCTGGTTATTTATTGGTACTGCTGGAACAACATTACTTATGGACTATTCAGAAGTGATTGACTTTATAGGTGGATTAGCAATTATTATATTAGGATTACAATCCATGCTTGAAACTATCAGATTCAAAAGTACAGGTGTTTAGATGGCATTAAAAGATTATAAAGAATTCCTAGGATTGCTTGCATTTGGTAACATTGAAAACTTAGTTATAGCATGCCAGGGAACAGTTGCACATGTTGATCCTATTATTTTAGGCTCATTAAGTTTAATAGCTGTTATTTTCTGGTTTGTTGTAGGAACGATTGGAACACAAGTAGCAATTAAATATGCTAGGGTAATAGATTTTATGGGTGGATTAATCATATTCATATTAGGTATGCAAACTGTAATACCAATATTATCCCATTGGATTGGATTATAATTTAATATATTAAAAAAAATAGTTAAAATATTATTTATTATGAATATTATCAAAGATACGACTTTTTTTAATTAATCGAAAGATAATAATTATAATAATTTTTTTCTAACTTTTATATAAATTTTTATTCGATTTTTTTCTCAAATATCTTCTTATTTTCATTGAAATTTGATTTAAATAAGTCATATTCCTTATTATATTCATCTTCATCAATTTTATTATTGGCATAATTAATAGTGGCTATTAAAATATGTCCAAAATTATTAAACAGGACACCCAAAAATTCCAGATAGTTTTTTAATGAGTTTAAATCATATTTCCCCTGATCATTTTTTAGATTGTTTTCAAGATTAATCAAAGATTTTTCAATATCGCCAAATAATTTTAGGACCGTGCTTTTAAAATCTATGAAGTCATCCCATAACTTATCTTTAAGCAACTCATTATTATCAATGTATTTCATCACAGTTGGAAAAGCATATTTTTCAGTAAATGAAATTAAATCTTCAATTGCACGGGATATCTTAAAAAATGTTTCTAAGTTTATATCGCCTTGTTCTATTTTTTCAAGTAATTTTTCAAGAATTGAATTGACATTATTTGTTACTTTACCGAATATTTGTAAATATATATCATTAATAGTACTCATTATTTTCTTCACCTATTGCTTACTTAATTTGAAGATATATGACTAAGGTATTAATATATCTTTTCTGAAAAAATGTGCTAAAAAGTTCATGAAATTTAATTAATGAATAAAAACAGATGATAAATCTTTTAAATAACAATCGATTATTCAAATACAAACAGCACATCCCTATCCAAAAAATTAAGTCAAAAGAATCAGAAAGTATCTAAAAAAAGATTAAAATGAAAAAGAAAGAAGAAGGTTAGAACTTTAAATTTCCAAATAAACCTCTAGTTATTTGTCTTGTTAATTCTCTTGCAACTGTATTTGCAGCTGAAGTTGCAATCTTTTCAAATTCACTTTTTTGTTGTTTTGATTGCTTTTGATTATCTGTTCTATTATTTGTTTGAGATTTTTGCTCAGTTATTGTCTGATTATTTGATAGTGGATTAAAGTCCATATTATTATTCACTTGTTGTGTCTGTGCTTGATTGTTTGATTCTTGAATTGGTTCTGTATTTGTTTCAATTTTTTCCAATAAACATTCATATGCAGATTCACGATCAAATGATTCCTGATATTTATTTTTATATACGGATATATCTATTAATTCATTTCTATAACTATCATCTATTGAACCAGTATAACTTTGAGGCGGTATTATACTTACCTTTTCTACTATTGACGGTACTCCTGTTTGATCAAGTAATGATACTAATGCTTCTCCTATTGCAAGATTTGATATTTCATCGGATGTATCAAAGTTTGGATTTGGTCTGAATGATTCTGCAGCTGCCTTGACGGCTTTTTGATCTTTAGGAGTATATGCTCTTATTGCATGCTGTATTCTATTTCCCAATTGAGAAAGGATACTGTCAGGTATGTCTGAAGGACTTTGTGATATAAAGTATAATCCCACTCCTTTTGAACGGATTAATCTTATGATTTGTTCTATTTTCTGTAAAAATACAGGTGACATATTATTAAATAATAAATGAGCTTCATCAAAGAAAAATACGAATTTTGGTTTATCTAAGTCACCTACTTCAGGCAATGTTTCATATAACTTTGACAACATCCACAAGAGAAATGTTGAATATAATGCTGGTGATAATGATAATTTTACAGAATCCAATATATTTATTATTCCATTTCCTTCATCATCACATTGCATAAAGTCATCCAATTCTAAGGCAGGTTCACCAAAGAATTCATTTCCTCCTTGATCTTCCAATGCGAGTAATGCTCTTATTATTGAATTTGAAGATCTTGTTGATACTGCACCATAAGTTGATTCATATTTATCCTTATTTTCAGTTACATGATTTATCATTGACTTTAAGTCCTTTATATCAATCAATAATAATGATTCATCATCTGCAACTCTGAAGACTATGTTTAATACACCTTCTTGTGCATCTGTTAGGTTTAGTATTCGTGATAGCAATGTTGGTCCTATTTCAGATATTGTAACTCGTACGGGCAGTCCCTTTTGTCCAAAGAGATCCCAGAATTCTACGGGATATGATTTATAATTAAAACCTTTGTCAGCTAATGAGTATTTTTCCACTCTTTCTTCTATATTGGGATTTGCTTCACCTTGTTTTGCTAGTCCTGAAATATCCCCTTTCATATCAGCCAGAAATACTGGTACTCCCATGTCACTAAATGATTCTGCTAATGCCTTAATAGTTATTGTTTTTCCAGTTCCTGTTGCTCCTGCTATCAATCCATGCCTATTTGCTAATTTTGGTAGTAAATATACACTTGATTCATCATTGCATCCTACTAAAATTTTATCTTCTACATACATAATGGATACGCCTACATTTGTTTTTTAATACTTAATATTGAATATATATAAATTAATTAAAATAGTTTTTATATTATTTATTGAAAAGTTCAAACAAAAACTTGAAAAATAAAAACAAGTAGTGGGAATTATATTATATGATTAATATCTAATAATTAGTTAGTAAAATTAATAAAAAAGTATAAAAAATAATTTTCATCATATATTTTAGGATAAATCTATTTTTTTGATGATATAAATCAGATATTAGTCCATTTAGAGATTTATCAGTAACATTCCTATGATACAAACTACAACTCCAACTATTTGTTTAAATGTCATAGTTTCACCATAGAGTATTGCTCCAATAATTACTAAAACTACTGCCAATGTTGTGTTTGCAACAAGAGGAGCAGTGTTGACTTGCCATCCTATCCTGTATGCATAGATATATCCTGCTTCAAGTCCGACTATTGCGATACCTAATACTATTGAAGACCAGTTAATCTTGGTTAATTCTGATAGCATATTTTCCGGCCTTATAAAGTATATTGATAAGAGCAATGTAACTATTGCAGCTGTGGTATACGTGACAAATAATGTTCCAAAGGCATTTATTCCTTGAGGTGTTGATTTACTACATATATGATAGAAAGAATTTGATGCAACTATTATTAGAATTGGTATTATCCATTGCCACATTAATTAATCCTCCAAACTGAATAAAATAAAAAAAAAAGATAAATGAGATATTTAACTGATGAATTATCATCTTATGAAATTATAAAATGTTTTTTCTTCGCGTTCTGGAGTTTTACTTTCATATGTATTTTTAATTAGCCATGCCATACTACGTCCTAAATCTCTCATTTGTTGCATTCCTTCAATATCCTGTTTTACCTCATCAGGTGTGTTACCATGAACTGCATTCCAGTATTGGCCGGATGCTATTGGCATACGACATATTGTGAAGTATTTGTTAATTCTGTCAAATGCAGAACCTGCTCCCCCACGTCGACAACTAACTACTGCTGCTGCTATTTTATTTTCATAGCTTGCAGAATCTTGATAAAATGCCTTATCAAGAATTGCTGATAATGCCCCATTTATTCCTGCATAATATACTGGACTTCCTATTATTATTCCATCTGCTTCTTTCATTTTTTGAGCTATGATATTTGACTGATCATCATAGACACATTTTCCTAGTTTCTGGCATCCCCCACATGCAGTACATCCATAAGCAGGTTTATTTGTAATCCAATGTATTTCTGTTTCTATATCTTCTTGTTCTAATGTTTTACTTACTTCCTTCAATGCTGTATATGTACATCCATTTTCATGTGGACTTCCATTAATCAATAATACTTTCATTAAATCACCTATATTAATAATTTAACAATAATCTTATTAATATTATTATATCCATAAATAATAACACATTTTTAACAACAAAAATATCATTTATTTATATCATTTATAGCTTCTTTTAAAATATTCAATCCTTCAATTACTAGTGATTTAGGACAAGCAATATTTATTCTAATAAATCCATCACCACATTTTCCAAATTGTATACCGGGTGATATATATAACCCATACTGGTAACGCAACTTTTCATAAAATTCATCATAGTCACAATCAATGTCATTACAATCAATCCATAATAGGTAAGTGGCCTCAGAAGTTACATACCTAAGCATGGAAAGTTCTTCATTAATGAACTTTGAAACTATCATCTTATTTTCATAGATGTATTCATTTAGATTATCAAGCCAACCGGCACATTCATTAAATGCTGCAATAACAGAATCAATTGCAAAGACATTTGGCATAATATATTGATCATTTAGTAATTGTTTTTTTAATCCTTCAAATAAAGAAATGTTAGTAGCATATGCTGCTGATGATTGTAATCCTGCAATATTGAATGTTTTAGTTGGAGACATACACATAAAAGCATTATCCGTTAGAGATTGATCCAATGAAAAGTAAGGAACATATTCTAATCCTGGATTTACCAAGTCACAATGTATTTCATCACTAACCAATAGGACATCATGTTTTTTACATAACTGTCCAATCATTTCCAATTCATCCTTAGTCCATAATCTACCTACTGGATTATGTGGATTACACAATAACATGATTTTAACATCCTTAAGCTTTTCATCCAAATCATCATAGTCAATATAGTAAGTGTCATCTTCGTATATTAACTCATTTTCAACAACTTGCCTATTGTTATTTTCAATTACAAAAAAGAAAACATGATAAACAGGAGTTTGTATCAATATTTTATCATCAACATCACTAAATGCCCTTATAATACTTGAAATAGTAGGCATAACACCATTTGAGAATAATAAATTCTCTTTTTTGAGAGGTAAATTATGTCTTGAATCCCACCAGCCTATATATGCATCATACCATTTGTCAGGAATTGTTGTATAGGCATATATTCCATGTTTAGCTCGTTTTTCTACTGCATCACTAATTGGCTTTGCAACAGGAAAATCCATATCTGCAACCCACATTGGCAATTCGTCCCGTCCCGTATCCCATTTTAATGAGTTTGTATTTCTTCGATTAATTACTTTATCGAAATTATATATCATAATGTATTTCCTCTAAAATATTAATTTATAATATAACTATAACATTTAACAATATTTAAGATTATTTCATATGATTTTAATCAAAAAAAATGTGACTGAAAATGTTTTTAAAAAGATTAAAAAGAATAAAAAAAAGAGTTTTAATTAAGGTTAACAAGTATAATTATTCTACTTTAGAAGAAACACCATTTATGAGTTTATTCAATAAAATTGCTAATGCTGACTTTCTGCATGTTCCTGAGTATGTTCTTGACTTTCATTATGTTCCTGAGTATGATTATGATCTTCACTTTCATTATGATTAGAATCATGCCCCTGCCCATCATAATCATGATGTTCTTCTAATGTAATGTTACCATTTTCGTAGACATGCAATGCATTGGAAACAGCTACTAATGACACCAATACTATAAATACAATAATTATTATCGACTTATGATTCATTTTTACACCTACTGTGTTAATGCTGGTGCCAATTCGGGTTTTACTTTTAATAGTGCATTCATAACAACTATTGTTACCACCCCTTCAATTACACCTATTATCATTTCAATTGGAGTAATTACAGTTAATCCAAATGTTATTGGATATGTTCCAGCTATTGCATATTCAATACTTACTATTACTCCAAGTAAGGTAATCGTTATAAATCCTGATACAAATAGTGCAAGATTTTTATCATATCTCTGTATGAATTGGTATGAATAGTATGCTATAATTGGTGCAAATATTGCCAGATTCAACAGATTTATTCCCATTGTACTAATTCCACCTTCACCCATAAATGCCTGTGCAATTGTGACAAAGGTATAAACTAATGTGGACGATTCTAGATCATATAATGCCATGACAGTTATTAAAGATACGTGTACACATGCAGGAACTGGTAATGGAATTTCAACAAGTTGTACTATCAATATTGCTGCTGCAAATAATGCTATTATTGGAATATTTTTTTCTGTGTGATTTTTTCTGTATTTATTTAGTATTATTGCCATCAGAATAATATAAACTACTGCGTATACTCCCAGTTGAATAGGATCTGATATTAATCCATCAGGTACATGCATAATGTTTTCCCCCTTGTAAATTTAATTAATATATTTCAACTTTATACTTTGATTAAATTTTTTTCTAATTTAATTTATACTTAATGTTATAATAATTATTATATTATTAACAGTATATAAACTTTTTATACATCAAAATAAGATTGATTAATTCTTTAAATTATATTTAAAAGTATTTAAGCAATTTTTAATGAAGATTCGTTCATATGTTAATATGAAAAAATATACAATCATAATTAAATAAAAATTTCACAAAAAAAATATTTTGAAAAAAATAGTAAGAAACTTATTTTAATGAGTAAGTAATAACATAACCCAACTGATTTATCATATCCAAATCATCTTCTATAGACCCACCCATCGTGGTAAGCATATTGCCTAATATACAAGCATTAGCTCCTGATTGAAATGCCTTTAATCCATTATCAGACAGTAATGTTCTACCACCAGCCATTCTAATAAAGCTTCGAGGATTTATAAAACGAAATATTGCAACTATCCTACAAACCTCATCGTTGGACAATATCTGATTATCTTCCACTGGTGTTCCCTTTATCGGATTTAATATATTGATAGGTATTGATTTAATATTTAAATTCCTTAATTGCATTGCAAGATCAATCCTATCTTCAAATGTTTCACCAAGTCCAAATATCCCACCACTACATATAATGAGATTTTCATCATTTATTGTCTTAAGTGTATCAAGCTTGTCATTATAACTATGAGTAGTACAAATATGTTTAAAATAATTACTAGAACTTTCAAGATTATTATGTATACGACTGACATTGCACTTCTTTAACAATTTCATTTGCTTATTTGTAAGTAATCCCAAAGATACACATATATGGATATCATCATATTCTTGTTGTAATTTCCAAATAGCCTTCAATATTATGTCAAATTCATCATCATCAATCTTTCTTCCTGATGAGACAAAGGATATCCTTTTAAATCCCCCATCTAAAATTTGTTTACTTTGACTGACAATTATATCTTCAGATAACATAGGATAAGTCTTGATAGAAGTTTGATTATGAATAGACTGTGCACAAAATGAACAATCTTCACTACAGCAACCATTCTTTACATTTAAAATAGTACATACATCAAATTTATTTTGACAATAAAATTTTCTTATATTATCCGCTTGTTTGGTTAATTCATCAAGAGGCACATCTATTAATTTCATTGCTTCATCTTTAGTAATAGATTCACCATTAATAATTTTCTTTTTAAGATTTAATACAAATGACATAATCCAGCACCAATAAGTAATATTTAAAAATTTATTATTAAATTTTTCGTATTATTATTACTTATTTAGAAAAAATATTATAAAATAAGGGTAAATATAATTATAAGGAGATGTTAATATGGCATGTGAATTTACACCAAGAAACGAATTATCATTATCTGAATTTATTAAAATATTATATGAATTTGAAGATATTGAAAAGTTAGTACGTTGTGTTGAAAATCTAAAAGAAAATATGACACTTGATGAAGTAAAAAAACTTAGTGATGAAGAAATGTTTAGATTATTTATGGATGCATAATCAGATAAAAATAATCTAAACCAAATTCCCTTTTTTATCTAAAAACATTTTCCCAAAAAGGATATTTCTTAATAAATTCCCTAAGCTCCTCCTGTAAAAATTCATAATATGCTTCCAAGTTTTTGTCAATTGCATCATGTCTTTTTTTTCTTTGATTAATTCTTTCTTCTTCTAAAACTTCTTCAAGAATTTCTAATTCTTTTTCAGAGTACATCATTTTATCTCTTGCATTAATACCGTTGAAAGTATATAACATTACATCATGAAACAAATCAGGAAGAAGAAATTTATCTCGTATAGTTAATCTGTAAATATTCTCAAAATTATTAGTAAAATAAACTAGATTCAAATGTTCTTCAAAAATTTCATTATAATGATCTTCTAATTCTTGAATATAACTTATATCCCAGTCAATCATAGAAATAATGCTCCACATCAAAAAGAGATAAAAAAATAGAATAAAAAAAGTTAAAAAATAGTTGTTAATAAATATTTAGTTATTTTCCTTTAAATATTCAATTATATCATTTATTGTTACAACAGGCATGTCATGTTCTTGTGAAAACTTGATAATTTCAGGCATTCTAGCCATTGTACCATCAGGATTTGTGATTTCACATAATACACCCATAGGCTTAAGACCTGCAAGTTTCATTAATTCAATATTAGCTTCTGTATGTCCATCACGTTCTAATACCCCACCATTTTTAGCTCTTAGTGGAAATACATGACCTGGATGATGTAAATCTTCAGCTTTAGCATCATCTGCAGCTGCTGTCTTAATTGTTTTTACACGATCTGCTGCTGATACGCCAGTTGTTACCCCTTCTGCTGCTTCAATGGTTATTGTAAAACCTGTACCATATGTACTTGTATTGTCTTCAACCATTAATGGTAAATCCAATTCATCAGCCCTATCTTCAGTCATGCATAAACATACAATTCCACTACCTTCTCTTATGAGTAATGCCATTTGTTCTTCGGTAATTGTTTCAGCTGAAAAAAACATGTCTCCTTCATTTTCACGTGATTCATCATCGGTTACAATAACTCCTTTACCGTTTTTTATAGCATCTACAGCTGTATCAACGCGTTGTTGATATGTTCCTTCTAACATTTCTTCATGATTCATTATTATCATCCTTATAATTAATATTCAAAAAAAACAGGGCAAAAAGATAATATAATTGAATATTCTCTCTCATCCGGACTTTAACCGTCGGTTTTGGACTTTCACCAAATCAACATTTCTATATGCTCGTGGACTATTACATTCACCACCGGTGAGGACTTTCACCTCGCCCTGAGAATTACTATTATATTATATATTTTTTAAGTAATAAATAGTTACTTTTATTTAATTGGATAATTATTATTTTCAGTAAAGAATAATTAAAATAATACTCGTTTTATTAATAATAATTATTATTAAAATATATATGTTAAAATATGTAAATAATAATAATTATCATATAGAAAATTTTATTAAAATATGAAAAAATAGAGAATGATATTAATGACAGATTTAATAGTATTTTATTCAAGAACAAACAATACAAGAAATGTAGCTGAAATCATTAAAGAGGCAACGGATGGTGAATTGTTAGAAGTTAAAGATGAAGCAAAAAGAGAGGGTGCTGTTCAATTTGTTACCAGTGCATTGTCAATGCTTTTTAATAGATCAACCAAAATTAAATATGACAGTATTGATTTAAACAATTATGATACAATATATATTGGCTCACCTGTATGGACTAATGGACCAAGTCCTGCTATAATTGAGTTTATTAAAAATAATGATTTTACAGGTAAAAATATTATAACATTTGCAACATTTATGGCAAATGGTGGACCAAAAACTACTGGTAAAATGAATGAACTTGTTAAAGCTAATGGAGGTAATATTATTAAATCATTTTCATTTGCAGCTTCAACTAAAAACATCAAAGAATTAACATTGAATGAAATTAAATAATCATGTTACAAAATATTTGATTTAAAACAATAATGTGGATGAAAGACCATGAAAACTAATTCAAATGACTTAACAGGACAATTACTTGAAAAACTAAATATTAAAAAGAATATGAGAGTTTTAGATATTGGTTGTGGAACTGGTGGAATCTCAATAATGCTTCATAATTACATAGGCAATAATGGTGAAATTATAGGAGTAGATAATGATAGAAAGGTTATTGAAGCTGCAAAGAAAAATATTAACCAACAGAATATAGAATTCATAAATGCAGATATAAATAACCTACCCTCTGATATTGGTGAATTTGATATAATTATTGGAAGAAGAATCTTAATGTATCAGAAAGATATGTCCATTATAGCAAAGTTAAAATCAATACTTAACAAGAAGGGAAAAATTGCTTTTCAAGAATATGATTATAACATTCCACAAAATCAAAGGGATTATCCAAGTCATCTTGAATTTCTAAATTACCACATAGAAAGTATGAAAAAAGAGTCAATAAATACATCTATGGGTTCACAGTTATATAAAATATTTAAGGATAATGAATTAAAAATTGAATATCTAAATTCACAATTATCATTGGAAGCACAAGAGACTGAAAGTAGTCTTCTATGGTATTTTGATAGTATTAGTAGTCAATTGAAAAAACAGAAAATAATTGATGATGATTATAATTTGGAATTGTTAAAAGAAAATATGGAAAATGAGATAGAAAACTCAAATTATATGTTTATAAAAAATATGGAATATATTATAGTTGGAAGGAAATATTAGTTATAATCCTAATTCTTCTTCCATTTTAGTAAATATTGAGTCTTCTTTTTGTTTTTTATTAAATTCAATTTCTAATTCTTCTGGCAAATCTATGTCAATTTTACATTCAGGACATTTAGGTCTTGGTTCTCCACAAGAAATACAGTCTTCAATTAACGCATCTTTATAATCAAATTCATATCCACATATATCACATTTTATTATCATGATATCAACTTCTTATTTTTTACTCTTTTTAGCCAAATACCTGTCTATTAAAACTTTAGAATGCTCATCCAATTCTACTGTTTCTAAGTATTCATCTAAATTATCTTCTGTTAAATGTGAAATGGAATCATTAACTTCATCATTATCAATATTTTCATTTTTAGATTCTGCTATTTTATCATCTTTAATCTTATTAACTAAATTATTTACTTGATTCATAGTATTATATTAGTAAGTTAAACTGTATATAATTGATTAATTAATTATTTCATATAATTCATCAGGAGTATCTGCAACGGCGGTGATATATTGATTTTTCAAATCTTCCGGTTTAGAATATCCCCAACTTACAAGAACTACATCAATACCAGCATTTTTTGCAGTAAGAACATCAGTACTTGAATCTCCAATGTATATTGCTTCTTCAACATCCAAGTTTGCTGTTTTCAATATATGATTGACACCATATGGATCTGGTTTTGATGGATTTGTCAGTACATGTCCCTGAATGTCAATGAATTCTATATTATCCATATACTCTTTTAGATAATGATTAATTGATTGAGGAATCCTGTTGGAATTTACTGCAAGTTTAATGTCATTGTCCTGTAATTTTTCCAATAATTGGTGCATTCCTTCATAGGGATGTGTTTTTGTATAGTCATGTTTTTGTGCAATTTCCAAATATGTATCTTTAAACTTTTCAAGAGTCTCTGGATTACTGTTTTCTTCTCCAATGAGATTTTCAAGAATTTCATACAGATTTCCACCAACCTTCTGTTGATACTGTTCCAATGTAAATGTATTCAAACCATAGAATTTTAATGTTTTATTAAGACATTCTGCTACGTCTTCTATTGTATTGAATAATGTTCCATCAAAGTCAAAAATACATATTTTTTTCATAAGTCACCAATCTCCCCATAATATATAATCTATTAATTATTTATGTAATTAATAACTTAAAAAGATAAGATATTAAAAAGTAGCTGTAAACATTTATATGTAAATAATGTAAATAAAAATGGAATATATCATATCATTAAAAAGTAAAAAATTAAGCTGAAATTTATTGTTTATTAATAGAAATTAATATTAAATAAAAAAAAGCTTTTGAATATGAAATACAATAATAATTTAAAAGTAATGATAAAATCTAATAAAAAAAAGTAATAATTGAGGTTTTTCCTCATAAAAAAAATAGTTTTAACTAATCATAGAATTTTCCTAAGAATTCCCTCATTCTAGCATTCTCTGATGAAAATACTTCTTCAGGTGTTCCATTTTCTACAACATATCCATCATCCATGAATATAATAGTATCAGCAACATTTTTTGCAAATGACATCTCGTGTGTAACAATAACCATAGTCATATGTTCTGCTGCTAATTCCTTAATAACTGTAAGAATTTCACCAGTCAATTCGGGATCTAATGCAGATGTAGGTTCATCAAAGTATAATATATCAGGATTCATAGCTAATGCTCTTGCTATAGAAACTCTCTGTTGTTGTCCACCAGATAATTCACAAGGATATGCATCCTCTTTATCTTCTAAACCCATTTTTTTAAGAAGTTCCCGTCCTTCTTTATATACTTCATCTTTATCTCTTTTCTGAGTTCTGATAGGTGCATTTGTAACATTTTTAATTACGGAATGATGTGGGAATAAGTTAAAATTCTGGAAAACTAAACCAAATGTTCCATCAAATTTAATTTTTCCACTATCATAAGTTTCTAAATTAGTTAAACATCGAAGTAATGTAGATTTACCTGAACCAGAAGGTCCAATTATACATAATACTTCTCCTTTATTAACCTCTAGAGAAATATCCTTTAAAACTACATTTTCATCAAAACTTTTCTTAAGGTTTTTAACTTCTAATAAACTCATGATATCCACCTAATCATAATAATCCAATCTATTCTCAAGACGTTCCATTAAGAATGCTACAACTACATTAAATACATAATAGAATACTCCTGCAATAAGTAATGCACTTATTGATGCTTCTGCAGCTGCAATTTGTTTTGCAACTGTAAACATTTCTGGAATTGCTAATACGAATGATAATGATGTATCTTTAACTAAGGTAATTACTTCATTAGTAATGGAAGGTAAAACAATCTTAATTACTTGAGGTAAAACTATTATAAAAAATGTTTCAAATTTATTATATCCTAATACTTGAGCTGCTTCATACTGTCCCTTAGGAATTGATTCAATTCCACCCCTAAATATTTCAGCAAAATATGC
The DNA here is from genome assembly GCA_015062825.1 of Methanosphaera stadtmanae. Lineage (GTDB taxonomy): Archaea > Methanobacteriota > Methanobacteria > Methanobacteriales > Methanobacteriaceae > Methanosphaera > Methanosphaera stadtmanae_A. Next base: position 22,033 of record SUTR01000025.1, on the reverse strand, counting down.
TGCATAGTTAATAGAAAATGCTATGACAACTGCAATCATCCTATAATCAGGTGACAGTGTCATTCCAAAAAGATAGTAAGGTCCAAAAAATACTACTATTAACTGTAGCATTAAAGGAGTTCCTCTCATGATTGAAATATATACTTTCATTAACCATTGAAGAGGTTTAAAATTACTCATTCTTCCTCCAGCAATAAGTAATCCTAGAGGAATAGAGAATAATAGGGTAAGTACGAATATCTCAATTGAAGTAATCATTCCTTCAGACAATTCAGATATTATTGTACTTAATAACATGTATTATTCGCCTATTAAAAAATTATTTTGTTGAGTTAATTAAGGAGTCTGGAACTCCATATTCAGAGTATTTTTCTGCTATTTTAGCTACTGTACCGTCTTTTTGCATTTCATCTAAGGTAGATTGAACTTTGTCTTTTAATTCTGTATTACCTAATTTGAAACCAATACCATATTGTTCAGTAGTAATTATTTCATCTAAAATAGTGTATTTATCAGCACCATGTTTACTTACTTGAAACTTAGCAGTGTTATAGTCCATTGCTATAGCGTCACATGCACCAGATTCTAAATCATTGAATGCTGTGTTATAGTCAGCTATTTGAACTAATTCTTTGAAGTTATCTGCAATAGTTTTGTTGTCACCTTGAAGTGCACTTAATGCAGATGAATCTTTCTGAGTTTCTACTTGTTTACCTTTTAAGTCATCTAACTTGCTGATTCCTGAATCTTTTTTAACAACAATTACTTGATCATTGTTTACATATGGTTCAGACCAAGTGTATTTGTCTTTTCTGTCAGGAGTTATACTGAATCCATTCCAAATACAATCAATTGAACCAGAAGTTAATTCACTGTCTTTTGCATCCCAGTCAATTGGTTGTTTTTGTAAAGTCCAGCCATTTCTTTTACATACTTCTTCTGCTAATTCTAAATCAAAACCGGTATATTCACCGTTATCTTCTTTGTATCCATAAGGAGGGAATTCCGCATCAAAACCTACAATAAGTTTTGTATCATCATTAGCGGAAGAATTATCAGCACTTGCTCCAGCTACTAAAGCTAGAACTAATACTGCCACTCCTACTAATAAAAACTTTTTATTCATTATAAAACACCGAAAATTTTTAAATTAATTGTGTCTAAATAGAGTAGAAAATCTAATCTATATTTAATTATTTATCTATACACTTATTTTAATTTAACACATATTTTTAAAAATATTCAAACAAACATAGAATGACAATAGTATAAAATAATATCCTTATTATTAAGAATAATTTAATAATAGATATTTAAAGATTATATATACAAAATTATAGGATTTAATAAAGAAACATAATAAATTAATCAATAAAATACTGATAATCAATATTTAAGATTTTTACTAATGTAAACATTTTAAAAGAAGTATTTATCACCTAAAAAAAAACAATTTATATATATAATTAACTTTATATATATTAACATTAAAAGAATGTGATTTTGTATTTCAATTATTAAGAATCCATCCATTCTAATTTACAAAAATAAATAATAAAATGATGATTTATATGACTAATATAAACAAAAAAGACTGTGAAATTGAAGCAGACATTGTTAGATCTACTGCTGATACATATACTACTTTAGTACATGTTTTTGATAAAAAAACAAAAGAACCTGTTACTGATGGTGAAGTAGTCATTACCTCAAAGAAGGGTGAAAAAGGCAGTGGTATCTTATCAGATAATGGTCAGACACGAATAGAATCTGATATTACTAGAAAGGATTATAAATTATCAGTTACATTTAATGAAAATGATGAATATTATGGTCAAACTGTGAAAATTAACTTCCAGAAACAATATTTATTCTTCAAATCATTAGCATATCTTTGGCTAGGAATATTGGGATTTGTAATAATTGTATTTTATCTGATTATTCTGACATCAATTTTAACCAGTTACTATCCACAATCAGAAATTACAACCACATTACAGATGATAGTTCCATACTTCTCACATATAGGAGAATACAATGTATTTAAAACGAATATGTTGTTTTTCTACTTCACAAGGATATTAACATGGATAGTTATAATATCTCTTGTAATTGGTGGTGTTTATGCTTCTACACATAATTCCAATTACCAGAACATAATAAATAAGAATGTAAGAAATCATTTTGTAATGTACCATTATGCTAAAATACTCATGGCATTACTAGTTGTGCTAAGTATTTTATGCTTTATAGCAGCTAACTTTCTTTAACTGCTAATATTCTTCTTTTTTTTAATTAATTCCCGTCATTAGCTTAAATTCAAAGTTATTCTAATAAATTTTCCAGTCAATTTCATCTATAGAATTTTCCTCAAGGAAATTGTTTGCTTCTTTAAAATGATTACATCCCATAAATCCACGTCTTGCAGAAAAGGGACTAGGATGTGATGTTTCCAATACCAAATGTTTTGGATTATTTAATAATTCTTTTTTCTTTTGAGCCTGTTTTCCCCATAACAAGAATACTATTGGTTGTTGTTGCTTATTTATCTCAATTATCACATCATCTGTAAATCTTTGCCATCCACATTTACTATGTGAATTTGCATTAGCCTCTTCTACAGTTAAGACTGTATTCAATAGAAATACTCCTTGTTTTGCCCATGACTCCAGACATCCATTATTAGGTAATGCTATTTGATATTCATCACGTATTTCTTTAAATATGTTCATTAATGAACGAGGAATTGGGTTACCTTCAGGTGTGGAAAATGCCAGTCCATGTGCTTGTCCCTTTTCATGATAAGGATCTTGTCCTAAAATAACTACCTTAATCTTATCAAGAGGTGTTAATCTAAATGCATTAAATATTTCTTCTTTAGGAGGATATATTGTTTTTGATTCATATTCCTTTTCTACAAAAACTTCTATTTTTTGATAATATAATTTTTTAGTTTCTTTTTCAAAAAAATCATCCCATGAATTGTCTAATTTTCTATATAACACAAGTATCACCATAAGTTTTATTATATTATTCTTCTTATGTATTTAAGCAGACCTTGAATTATTGTAATGATAGTCTTTATAAATACTTCATTCGAAGTAAGGAGTATATTTTAATAGTTACAATATTACAAGATATCAAATTAACTCTTAATATTATTATCAACTTTATTTAATATATAATATTTCAGTGAGTGTTAATTTATTAAAAAAGATAAAAAAAGTTTAAGGATTTAATCCTACTGGATTAATTTCTTACAAAGATTTAATGCTTCTTCTATTTGTTCATCTTTTTCTTTTATAGCACCAGGAACATTATTCTCGGTTAATACTTCACTTGCTATAAATTTAAATTGTAAGATTTGTTCAAATACTTCAGCATATGTATCTATATTTTGTTTATATAAATCTTTTCCAGGTTATACCTTTTATTAATTCGTATAAATTATTCATAACTCCAGTAATTGCTCCATTTTATCTATCACTTTAATTGGATATTCATCATTGTATGCTTCTTGATCTCCCTGTCCCCATGTTACTACAACTGCATCAATGTTTACATTTTCTGCAGTTCGAATATCAGTAGTTTTATCTCCAATGTATAATATTTCATTTTTATCATATTCAACATTATCTAGAATTTGATTTATCAATGCTGGATCTGGCTTGAAAGGACCATTTGGCACATATCCTACTATTGAATTGAATGATATGTTTGGAAACAATTTTCTTGCATAATCCTCTAGTTGAAATTCAGCTCTATTTGAACATATTGCAACTTCACATCCGTTATTTACTATCTGTTCCAAGACTTCTACTACACCAGGATATGCTTGTGTATATTTCTTCTCACCTTTCTCATATTCATCATAATATGTAAGTAATACATCTTCATCATGCGTTATGCTGTTTTTAAAGTCTTTAAAGTCTATCTCTTCTAATGAATCATATTCATATTCTGGCAGATTATGTTTCCTTAATGCCTTATTATATGCTATTACAGAATCATACAATGTATTTACTAACGTTCCATCAAAGTCAAATATATATAATTTCTTCATATGTTTATATTTGAAGTCTAATCATATTTAAGTTTAATAATAATCGTTTTAGTATATACGACAAATATCATTGAATTATTAAAATAATCCTATCCTATATTTTTTTAAGCAAAAAATCATCATAATTGTTCATTCATCAATGTGAAGAAATCTATTGTTTTATCAGAATTAACTCTGTTTAAGGTATGATAGCATGATGGACAATATGTTATTACTTTATCACCACTTAACGTCTTTTCTGCTATTTTTCTTGTTAACTCTTTACTGCCTGCATTCATACCCGCACCAAATCCACAACAACTATTAGCACGTTCTTTGGGTACATTTTTTATTATAGAACGTACTTGTTCTGCTCGTTCTAGTCCATGACAGGGGTCATGGATAATATGTCCTGTTCCATCTATCTGTTCATCATTAAATAAGTCCATTGCAAATATTAATTCACAGTTAAAATCAGGATGTTTAGAATAATAGTCTCTAAATGATTCAAAACATCCAGGGCATATTGTTATAATCTTTTTAACATTATGCTTATTGAACTTTTTCACATTTGCATCTACAATCTTTTTTCCTAATTCTTCATAGCCCATTAAAAATAACATGACTCCACAACAACTTTCATCTGATAAAAAATCAAAGTTTATATCTTTCTTTTCCAGACATTTTGTTACTGACTTTATAAGTTGTTCTTCCCTAAATCTGCTTGTACATCCCCTATGCAATATGACTTCATGTATTTCTTCATCGTCTATTATTTGCATTTGTGCACCATAGGAATTTCCAATTTTCATTATATTATCTTTTACTCTTTCTGCATGACTCATTTCATTACTCCCTAAACTATTTTATTTTTATGTGTAAAAATCCAATTTTATAATTATCAACCAATAATCATATACTTTTAAATATCATTAAATAATTCTACATAGATTATTTTTTTTTCATTGCCATATTTGTTTTTAAAAAAAATCATCTAGCGTAGTTTTTCTTGTATTGTCATCTTTAGGTGTTGGCGGCCCTTGAACCTTTTTATCCATGTAATATGTATTTATGATTATAGTATTTAATCTGTTTAGATTTGTATTTATTAGTAGTTGAGATATTATCTCATATGTTTCATCATAGGTCAATCTTAGATTGTCTTCTTTGAATGTTTTATATATTTGATTGAATGTATTTTTAAAGTTTTGATGTCCCAACAGCTGATTTAATGAGTAAATATTATGAGCTGTTGATTGTTGAATTGGTATATTGTATGGTATAAACTCCTCTTTAATGTAGATCATGTTCAAATCTATGATAAATCTTTGTAATGTTAATTGTAATGTTCTTTCATAGTCTTCCTTTTCGGAGTATAATCTTGCTTGTATTGCCAGGGTATGTGTTAGATGATAATGATTTTTTGTATATATTGCGTAGTCTATGTGTTCATCTAGAAAGTCTATTGGCTGTTGGATATATTCACCAGGATTTTCAATAGAGTATTGTATATATTCATCATATATGTAGTCTTCAAGATAGGTGGAATATGTTATTAAATCTACATTATCCTCGAGATATTTTATTCCCTTGGATGTTAAATTAGGATTACATGTTTTAATGTATCCAAGTGGTATGTTATCTGCTATTCTATCTATCAGTTCTGATTTTCTACCTGAGGTTTTCTGTTTAAATGTTTTTAATATTTCCTTTAGCTCTTGTACTTTATAGGTGTATGCAATTTTTTTCCATGATTGTTTATCTAATGTATATGATACATATTCATTCTTTTCTATGTATTCTTTTAGGTTAAAGTTTTCAATATCATATTCATACTTTATCAAATCATATAATTGTTCACTGAATTCGTCTATCTTCAATGAATTTAATACTGCATATACTGCTAGATTAATAAGGTATTCCTCATCAAATTCTCCTTTTTTCTCTTTTTTATTATATAATGAATATTTGTATGACATTTTTTCCATGAATACATTAAAATAAATCATATCATCTAATTTGTCACTATCAACATCACCTACCTCAATATATACATAACCACACGTTGTACAGTATATTTCTGTTGGATCTAATTCTTCCCTACAATATGGACATATGTTTATTCCATTGTTTTCTTTTGTTGTTTCCTCATCAATATGACTTGTCAGGTATTCTATCCGCAGGTCTATTGATTCCTGATATATCTCATTATCATCTAATTCATTTATCAACTGCTCTTGTATTCTACTGTATTTGTCATGTGTTATTTGATGTTTTTCTATCAGCTCATCCAGGGATTGTGTTATTCTTATTAGAGCATTGGTCATATCTTTATCATTTAATGTATTGTGAATGTTGTTTCTGAGGAAGAATAAACGTTTTTCTATTATTTCATCATTATCTATGATGTATGAGACAATATTGTCAAAGTAGGAATTGTTTAATTGTTTTCTTGCATTTATGGATTCATAGTGTATTTTATCAGCATCTTGTAATAGTGTATACTTGCAAGAATAATTGTTTCTGTTGTATATATTCAGTGATATTAACATGCACATGTCCAAATCATAAAGATTTGTAAAATAGACATTTTTGTCTTGTTTTATATTACTGTTATCTGTTGATTTTAAGGAACTATTATTTAATTGGAAGTTAATAGCACTTATTACTAAGGATTTGTTGAGTTTTACTGCAAAATCACATTTAATTAAAAGTTCTATTATTTTTCTTGTAGGCTCCAATATTGATAATATATGACCTTGCCGATAGTGCGTTTTTAAATGACTAATAAAAATAGAAGATAATAATTCATCTGACTTGACATAAAAAGCCGTTAGGATATAATGTTTGTCATCAATTATATCATATGCAGCAAATCCAACTATTGTATCATTGAATGTTAATTCATAGAATATATCACATACATCTTTTTGAAGAAATATATCTTCATCATAGGAATCATGAATACCACCATATCTTGCATATAATAAATTTTGGATATCTACAAGACCCTCATTATTAGTCCAGGACTTATCTGTGTGATTATATGTGTAACTATTTATCATGATGGAAACTCATTTAACATTGAATTAAGAAAAAAAACAAATTACTATAATATATTTTATTTTTTGAAATATAAGTTAATTATGTAACATTTTAGAATAAAAATTCTTTTAATTATTTGATTAGAATATTTTGTTTTAATAAGTTATTTATAATAAGTGTACTTATCAAATTTAATCATGAAAAAAATGTATTAACTCAATGCTAAGAATATGTTAAAAATGTTTAAAAAAAAAGTATTGCTTTAATGGGATGCTGATGTTTATATAATCTTTTCACCAACATTGAAACATTTCAATCCACGATCTTCATCATATACTTCCATTGAACCTACATATTCAAATCCTTTCTTTTGATAGAGCCTTTCTGCAGGTACGTTATCCTTCAGAATACTTAATCTGATACTTTTCATACCTTCATTTTTGGCCTTGTCAAATGCAAAGTTCAATAATTGTTTTGCAAATCCTTGATGATTATATTCTGGTTTTACTGCAAGTAAATGAATTACATACACATCATTAAAGTCCACATCAGTTAACCATTGAATATTTTCATAGCCCTTATTAGCATTATGATCAAGAACCATTGCACATACTAGTTTAGAGTCTTTTTCACCAATATACATCTCATTAGATTTTATTGATTTAATAATATTTTCTTTTTTTGGATAGACTCCATTTTCCCATTGAGGCGTGTATTTATTGTCTTTTATTTGGTCTATTAATTCTTCATAGAATTTTAAAACTGAATCCTTATCTTTAATATTTGCTTGTCTAATTGTTAACATTTCATCGCCTCACTTGTATATTATTTTATCAATGATTTTCAATAGAAAAAAAATGTAATTATTGAATTACTAATTGAAATTCGTGCATTTAATTACCTTTAAAAGAGTATATCTTATAGTGTATGTCCTTAAATATTTATTGTTTATCATTATATTTAAATATTTTCTATATTATAGTGTAATACTTGAAAATAATGCATCATTAAGTAGTAATAGTTAAAAAAAAAGAAAATAAACAAAATAATATTTAACATATACATATTATATTGTTAAAAGTATAGAAAATAATACTAGTTTCTTAAAATATGAAATCTTATTAAAATATACATATTGATAGAAAAAACATTTTATTTAATTAAATGAATTTCTATTTTAATTTACAGAATCATTTTAATTTACAGTGATTATACCCTGTAAATTTCCTCCATAAATCACATCAAGTATTACTTAATAAAAACATAATCTAAAAAGAATATAAAACAAATCACACCTATAAAGATAAATAAAATAGAGATAAGAACAAAATATAATATTAGACAATAAAGAAAAGAGGATATGACATACATGAAAGGATATGATATTAAAGTAAGACTAGATGATTTCAAACCACACACCTACAGGGACATAATAATACCTGAAAACATTACATTTTACCAATTACATCTTATAATGCAGGAATTATGGAATTTCTCCAATAAACACTTATATGAATTTAATACCACAGACTACAAGAGAAGATACATAGACTTTGACAATCATTCAATGGAAGGAATATACTTACCAGATTTTAATGAAAAAGATGCAAAAAGTGAATATATTAAAGAAGTGTTTGATTTAACTGATGAAATTTATTATACATATGATTTTGGTGATTCTTGGAGATTTACCCTTGAAATTAAGAAAAAACTAGATTATGAAGAAAACTATCCAGAAATTAAAGAATATAAAGGAGATTACGGACCTGTAGAAAATTGTGGTGGTGTATTCATATTATCAGATATGGTAGAATATAAAACAAATCCTAATTTTGATGCAACAGATTACATTAAAAGTTTATCTGAAAAACTAAAAAAATTTGACCTAGACGAAAAAAATAAAGAACTCATGGAATCATGTACATTTAACAATGAAGCAACCCCAAAAGAAGAAGTTAAAATATTTGAAGAATCATTTGAAAAAAAGGGATTTGACTTATACATTACATTTAATGAGGTTATACCATTTACAATGCGTAATATCCAGATACCCTCCGGAATAACATTCAATCAACTACATGATATTATACAAATATTAGTAGGATTGGATAATCATCATGAATATCGATTTATTAATCTGGAAGAAAACATATGCATAACATCCAATATTGATGAAAATAATGATTATGAAGAAGTTGATGCAGAAAACACCCTTGTAGAGAAATATCTTTCAAAAAGTCAATATATAGTATATGAATATGACTTTGAAAATACAATATACCTAACAATAGAAATTAATAATTGCATAGATTATGATAAAAACTATCCAACAATAGCTGAATATCTGGGAGAATATAACTTATTAGATGATTGTGGTGGAACAACCGGATTTATGGAATTACTTCAATTAAAAGAAAATCCAGAACTTGCAGATGAAAAAGAACAAGCATTAATAAATAACATTAAACAATTCAATAAAGAGGAAATACAAGATAAATTAATAAAATACTGTAGTTTTAAACAATAAATTAAGAATTTAATATAATATTACTTTCTTATTTCCTTATTTACTTTCTTCTTATTTTATATAATATTTTATGAAAAACACAACACACATTAAACTTCAAATTATCTTCATTGTCCTAAAAATTATATATTTAAAAAAATAGATTTAATTTTATATTTTAAATAATATTAAGAAATAATTTAATTTTTAACAAACTTTTTTTTATATGTTTAAAATAATAAAATATTAAATGATAATATGAAAAGAATTGTATATGCAGATTATATGAGAGTAATAGGAATTCTTTGTGTAATAAGTGTACACTTATGTGGAAATTACATATCACAAACACCATTGTTCTCAAATCTATGGTATCAAGGTACAATATTTTATTCACTAACCCGTTCAGGTGTATTATTATTTATACTTGTATCTGGATTATTACTCCTTGACAGACCCCAATCAATAGATAACATACCCCATCGTATAGAACGTGTAATGGTACCATTTATATTCTGGTTGTTCATATTCTATGTTAAGGTAGTGTACTTTGATCATACATTAAATGCAACATCAACATATGAATTCATCACCCAATTTATTTATTGTATAATTAATCCAGACATGATTTCAATAGAATTTTGGTATATTTATATGATAATAGGATTGTACTTAATGTTACCAATAATCCAAAAATGGATAAGTAAAACTGATGAACGAGAAATTAAATACTTCCTAATATTATGGTTTGCAATATTACTACTAAATTACTTCAACACTCATATAATGATACTTAATTATGTAAATTTATTTACTGGATACTTAGGATATTTCATACTAGGTTATTATTTAAATAAAAAAGACAATAAATACACCAATAGTTTTTTATTGGGAGTGTTCCTATATATTCTTGGAACATTAATGGTATTATTCAGTATACTCATACCAACATGGATGACAGGACAGGTAAACTTGGAATTTGTAGGATATCTGCATCTTGCCCCAAGCTCAGTATTTAAAGCCATAGGAATGTTCTTAATACTTAAGAATATAAGCTATAATAAGTTATTTGGTTCAAAAACAGAAACAATCAATAATTTCATGTTAAAATTTGCAGATATTACATTCGGATTATACCTCATACATGTAATTATACCAATACAGGACATATTTAACATACATACAAGTCCATTTATAAACATACCAATATGCTTGATAATAATTATAATATTAACTTATATACTATTAAACATAATGAATAAAATACCAATACTCAAGAGATTTACTGGAATGAAATACTAATTAAATCCACACCACCACAACTTTTATTTTTTTAAATACATTATTAAATAAATTAATTTACAAAAAACAAAATATCATTAAAATTTAAGCAGATAATTTGTTCTAAAAAAAAGTTAAAAAGAAGGTTAATTTATCATTATTAATTTTTTTTAATAATAACCATCATCATAATAAAGATCTTCCCCCTAATAATCATCATTATTCAATCTATTATCATATTCATATTCATCAATACATTTATTTTTATTTGACGATAAGATGTTGAATAAGCATTATTTTGTGGAATATATGTATATTTTATTGTATGTTCTCCTACTTCTTGTGGCGCATTGAATTCTATTTTTGCCCTTACTGTTCCACTTGCATCAGCTGCCCGACCTAATGGCTTCAAATCAAATATTCCTATTACTTTGTTATCAAGGGATACTTGTATTTTACCTGATGAAACAGAATTAATGGTATTATATTGTATCACTGACACATCATCAGTAATGTATTCCCCTTGTTTAATAGGTCCTTCCTGTAGGAATTCTTCTCCATATACAGTTAGCCATATTTCTGTTCTTACTTTATTAATTACATTTAACTTTGTTGAATATTTTGTTGTTTTAAAGTGACTGGATGTGTATTCAACAGTTAATGTATATGTTCCAATACTTTTTTTACCTATATTTACTGTGACTAATCCTTCATTTAAGGTGTATGTTCCTATAGTTTTTCCATTTAATTTTGCTGTTACTGTTCCTTCATTTAAAATATTTCGGTAGAAATCTTCAAATACAAAGACCTGCTTTATATATTCATTTGGAGTGGAGACTTGATAATATGAGTTAATTTGTATTTCTTCTTTAGTTGTTACCACTTCAAATGTTTCAACATCACTTGTAGTACTTTCATAGTTTGTTCCAGTATATTGGGCATATACTGTATGTGTTCCTGCACTTTGTGTGATTGTATAAGGTAGCTTTGCCCGGCTTTCTTTTACATTTGCTCGTCCAATGTTATTTCCATCCATATAAAATGTTACACTACCCTCATTTATTTCATCATTATCATAATTCGCTGATTCCACATAAGCCCTTAGGTATATTTTACTTCCTTTGTATGCACCATTTGGAGTATATAATATTGTTTTAATTTTTTCTACTGTTAATGTTGTATAATCAGTACCTTTTTTATATCCTTCTTTTATAAATTCTGCTTTTATTGTATGTTGTCCTGCTGTTTGATTATTTATGGTAATGTTACTTTTACCATTAACTAAATTTGTGACTTTAGATAGTTTGTTGTCAATATACCAGTTTATTTTACCATCTTTAATATAATTATTGTTTATATCACATACTTCCAGATCAAATTGTGCTTGTTCTTTATATTTGACTGTTTGTGATGAATGTAGGTATACTTCGGCATATTCTTCTATGAGATTTATTCTTGTAGTTGTATTTCTTTGACTTTTATATGCTAATCTGTCTTGTGTAACAATTTCCACATTTTTATAAGTTGGATATGATGGGATTTGTATATTTTGTAGGTTTATATTTCCATTTTGTACTGTGAAGTACCTTGTTGTATTTGCATTTTTTAGTGTGAATCCATTTACTTTTACTGCTAATTTATTTGGTCCAATCACATTATTTCCTAAATAATCTTTAATATTTGCTGTTATATTTGCTTTATGTGTTAAGGGATGTATAGTGACTTTTTGGAAATTAATGGTGATGTCTGATCTTTCTGTTTGGAATGTACTTGTATTTGTTGCAGTAGGATAATAGTTTTTATTTGAATATCCTGCAAGTATTGTATGATTCTTAACAGTGAATGTTTTTCCATCAGTTATTCCTGAAAGTCCTAATGGAACATAATATTTAGTTATAGCCGTACCATTTACTACTTTTACCTTAAGCGTGCTTCCTGTTGAGTTTTTTAATGTTATTCCATTTACTTTAAAATACACATACTCATCAGAGTACGGTGTTAATGTAGTCGTTCTTTGTTTATTTGTGATATCATATACTTTAGCATTTAATGTTAAGTATTGTCCTTGCTTAATTTTTTTAACATTACTTGATACAACTATTGATGCGTTTCTCAATGCTATTTTTACCTCAGCAGTATTTGATCTTGAGGGATTATATGTTGATGAACCGGAATATATAGCAGTTATATTTTTTGCATTTCGCATGTTCAAATCAGCAGTTACGCTTGTAAATGCTACTCCATCTTTAAGATATACCTTTAAACTATTAGTACTTCCAGTTAATTTCTTATTATCTTTGATTGTTATGCCATTCAATTTAAAAATCACATATCCTCCAGTTACTTTACTGTTTCTATTATCTGTAACGGTTGCTTTGAGTTGTAATTGTTCATCAATTGTACTTTTAGAATTTATTATAGAAGTTTTTGTATCTATTTTATTATTTGATTCTTTTATCGTTTTTCCGTTATTTTCTATTTGATTATATTCTTCTATGACTTTATTATTCTTTTCATTAAAAGTAGTTTCTTGATGAATAGTTCCATTAGTCGTCATATTAGATGTATCCGTAGCTGATGCTATTCCTATAAATAGTATTACAAATAATGAAAACAATAATATTTTCATATGATTATAATTCATAGATTAATACCTCCAATTAAATTTGCTATTTTAATCAAATTGATTTTGTAAATAACTAATATTATTTATCTACTTATTAATTAATAAAATATACTTTTACTAAATTAAAAAATATAAGATATATAATAATTTCTTTTAGTTATATTAAAGTAAATTAGTGATTTTATTTAAAAAATATTTTAAAAATAAAACCATTTATTTCATCTAAAAAAACATACAAAAAAAACTAATTCTAAAAAAAATAACAATAACATTATACTAAAGATAAACAAATAGTAAAAATAAGGATGTGAAAAAAATGCGAGAAAACTCAAAAATTATTTTGATTGCAGTAATTTTTTGTCTTGTAGTTGTAAGTGGAGCCATACTATTTGCCCAATTAAACAACAATTCTAATAATACTACTAATAATACTACCAACAACACCACAAATGATACAGCAAATAATACTACCAATAACACCACATTAAATGAAAGCAATCAGACAAACACAACAAGTAATACTCAAACCAATACTAAAAGCCAGTCAACTAAAAAATCATCATCAAAAAAGAGTAGTAGTAGTAGCAGTAGTAATGATGGTTATCATTATAGTGAACAGTATGGAACATACATCAAAGAATGGACAGACAGCAGCGGATCACATATGAAAAGTAGGGATGGAAAATATGAAGTTCATTATAATGAAAAAACAGGATCATATCGAGAAAAAAACCCATATTCTGGTTAGACATCAAATAATATAAGATAATTAAAAAAAATGAAGATGAAAAATCTTTTTTTTTTCATCAATTTTTTATCCTAATACATATTCTCCTGTTTGCATATCATAGTATCTATATGCACCATCACTGTCCAAATGTCTTTTTGCTATTTTTCCTGTTGATTTTTGTTTAATATATTTTTGTTCGTTGGTACTGAATTCTTCAAGTCCACTTTCAGGTCCTAGAAAATTCTTATTACGATATGTTATTTTTTTTCCATCAATATATCCATCAGTATCATCATCTACTGTTGTTGTAGTCTTTTGATTATCGACAAAATCGTTCTTTTGTGATACATTATTGTTTGTACTATTCATCATTTGATCTATTTTTTGTTTATCGTTTGAAGTGCCTGATGAATTTAAATATATTAATGTTGCGCATATTAATATAGTTACTATTAATATAGTTATGCAGATGATTGTTATTTCCTTGGTTCTCATATTTATCACTTATTTTTTTCATTGGTATATTATTATTAGTCTTCTTCAATCGTTAATATTGTTTTGAATGTATTTTTGGATTTCTGATTTTTATTTGATGTTTTTATTATGTATATTTTTTTATTTATCTTTATTGTATGTGTTTAATATCTAAAAGTTTATATACTACAAAAACATATATAACAATTGTTATATAACAATGTTAATAAAAAAATATGAGTGAATAAAATGAGCGAAAAATTAATTTATATGGATAATTCAGCAACCAGCCCGGTAGATGATAGAGTACTAGAAGAAATGTTACCATACTTCAACCAAGAATATGGAAATGCATCTACATTATACAGATTAGGAGTAGAAGCTAAAAAAGCAGTAGATAAAGCACGTAAACAAGTAGCTGATCTAATTAATGCAGATGTTGATGAAATAACATTTACCAGTGGAGGTTCCGAATCAGACAATATGGTTTTAAAAGGAGTAGCATTAAAAGAAAAACAAAAAGCAACAGAAGATAATCCTAGAAATCATATTATTACAACAACAATAGAACATCCAGCAGTACTGGAAAGTTGTAAATTCCTAGAAAGATTTGGATTTGAAGTAACATATCTACCAGTGGATGAAGATGGATTAATAAGCCTTGAACAATTAGAAGATAGCATAAAGGATAGTACTATTTTAATATCTATTATGCATTCCAATAATGAAATAGGTACAATACAGCCTACAAAAGAAATAGGTGAAATTGCAAGAAAACACAATATTATATTCCACTCAGATGCAGTTCAAAGTGCTGGTAAAATACCAGTAGATGTAAAGGAACAAAACATAGATGTACTTTCATTATCTGCACATAAAATTAATGGACCAAAAGGAGTTGGAGCAATATACATTAAAAAAGGTATAAGCTTTGAAGTACTTATACATGGAGGAGGACAAGAAAAAGGATTAAGATCAGGTACAGAAAATGTTGCCGGAATAGTAGGTTTAGGAAAAGCAGCAGAAATTGCAAATAATGAATTAGAAGAACGTATGAAACACAACCAAGAAATTAGAGATGCATTGATAGAAAAAGTAACAACAGAAATCAAGGATTCCTATGTAAATGGAAGTCTAGATAAAAGATTACCAAATAACGTGCATTTCAGATTTTCAGGAATAGAAGGAGAATCATTAATACTCCGTTTAGATGATAAAGGAATAAATGGAGCAACAGGTTCAGCTTGTTCAACACATGACCTTAAAGGTTCACATGTACTTGCAGCAATAGGAATAAAACCAGCATTATCACATGGATCATTAAGATTATCAATTGGACCAGAAAATGACATAGAAGATGTAGACTATATTGTAGAATCATTAAAAGAAGTAGTAGCATATCTTAGAAAAATATCACCATTATGGGACAATAAGGAAGATAAATATATAGGTGACATGTTTGAAAAAGATGTTGATGAAGAAGACTTAGACAGGTACTAAAAAAGATGAATCAAATAGGTGATTAAGATGGAAGAATACAGCGATAAAGTAAAAGATTATTATAAACATCCACGTAATACAGGAGTAATAGAAAATCCTAGCGGAGAAGGAACCGTTGGAAATCCAGTATGTGGAGATATTATGACTATATATATTGATGTTGACGAAAATGAAACATTAACAGATGTTAAATTCTCAACATTTGGTTGTGGAGCAGCAATTGCTACAAGCAGTATGATAACTGAAATGGCAACAGGCATGAATGTAGATGAAGCATATAAAATCACAAGAAATGATGTTGCAGAAGAATTGGACGGACTTCCACCAATAAAATTACACTGTTCAAACCTAGCAGCTGATGCACTTCAGGCTGCAATAGAAAACTACTGGCAGAAAAACAATATAGACAAACCTTAAATAATAACTTCAAGAGGACGATTAAAATGAATGATTGGGATGAAGAATATATAAACAACCTTAAAGAAGTTGACAAACATATTAAAGAGTCAAAGGTTGAATTGAATTATGAATTTATCACCGAACATTATTTTGAAATGTATGAAGTAGCTATGAATGCAGGAACTATAATGCCATATAGATTTAATACCATAGGCCTAGCATATCGTGGACACGATCATGACAGACCTACAAAATTCCAAAATTTTGATCCTGAAATAAAAAAACGATTAGAAAAAGCATACGCAAAAAGAAACGAAAACCAATACAAATATATGGATACAAGAAAAGATCCTAAAGAAAAATATGAAAAATTCCTAGACAAGGAAATATTTGATTTTATCGAAGAATTTCCACAATATAAAGATATAATAAAAGAAAAAGAGGATTGATAACATGACTATAGAAAACATTAAAATACTTAAAAAACCTATAGCAAATGATATAACCGAAACTATAGGTAATACCCCCCTAGTAAGAATAAATAAATTAACAGAAGATATTGATGCAGAAGTACTTGTAAAAGTTGAATCATTCAACCCTGTAAGCAGTGTAAAAGATAGGGTTGCAGTATCAATGATAGAAGATGCAGAAAAATCTGGTAAAATAAATAAGGACACTACAATACTTGAACCAACAAGTGGAAATACAGGAGTAGCACTAGCATTTGCAGCAGCAGCAAAAGGATATAAACTAAAAATATTCCTACCAGAATCATTTTCTGAAGAACGAAGAAAACTAGTTAAGATATTTGGAGCAGAACTAGTACTTACCCCAGCATCAGAAGGAATACCTGGAGCAATAAAAGAAGCTCAAAGACAAAATGAAGAAATAGAAAATTCAATAATTATGCAACAATTTGAAAATCCAGCAAATCCATATATCCATGAAAAACTAACAGGACCTGAAATATATGAAGATACTGATGGAAAAGTAGATATTGTAGTATCAGCCGCAGGAACTGGAGGAACAGCAACAGGTATTGCAAGAGCAATAAAACCATTGAAAGAGGATTTCCAAGTAATAGCAGTTGAAGCAGCAGAATCCGCAGTATTATCCGGTGAAGAAAAAGGTGCACATAAAATTCAAGGAATAAGTCCTGGATTTATACCAAAAACAACAGATCTTGACATAATAGATGAAGTAATAAAAGTAGAAGATGATGATGCAAGAAAAGCCACAATAGCACTTGCACAAAAAGAAGGAATACTTGCAGGAATATCATCAGGAGCTGCAATACATGCAGCATTAGAAGTAGCAAAAAGAGAAGAAAATAAGAATAAAACAATAGTAGCAATATTAGCTGATACTGGAGAAAGATATCTTAGTGTAGACTGGTTAAGCCAATTATACCAATAAAAATACAGGAGGAATGAAATAAATGACATTTGAATATAATAAGAAGAACATTGCAACATTGGGATTGCATGTAGGACAAGAAGAAACAGACAGTACAGGTTCACGTGCAGTACCAATATATCAGACAACATCATATGTATTTGAAGACACAAACCAAGCAGCAAATAGATTTGCATTAACTGAAGCAGGAAATATATATTCAAGACTTACTAACCCTACAACAGAAGTATTTGAAAAAAGAATTGCTGCAATTGAAGGAGGAACATCTGCATATGCAACATCATCAGGAATGGCTGCAATATTCTATACAATAATTAACCTAACACAAGTAGGAGACAATATAGTATCAGCAGATAATTTATATGGAGGAACATTTGAATTATTTGAAAATACATTAAAAGATTTAGGCCGAACAGTTAAATTTGTAGATTCACAAACACCAAGTGAATTTGAAGAAGCGATAGATGAAAATACCAAGGCAATATATGTAGAATCCATAGGAAACCCTAAATTAGATATACCTGACTTTGATGTAATATCAAAAATAGCACATGACAACGGCATACCTCTTATCGCAGACAATACAGTAGGAGTTGGATCTGTAAGGCCATTTGATCATGGAGCAGACATTATAGTTGCCAGTGCAACCAAATACATTGGAGGACATGGAACAACCATTGGTGGAGTAATAATTGAAAATGGAGAATTCAACTGGGATAATGGTAAATATCCAGGACTTACTGAACCTGATGAAACATATAATGGATTAAAATTCTATGAAGCATTAGGTCCTGCTGCATTTACTACAAGAATAAGAGCAGTATTAGGACGTGACACTGGAGCAAGACCAGATGCATTTGCATCATTTTTACTATTGCAAGGACTTGAAACATTATCCTTAAGAATAGAAAAACATGCAGAAAATGCACTTGCAGTTGCAAAACACTTGGAAGAACATCCAAAAGTAGCTTGGGTAACCTACTCCGGATTAGAAAGCAGTCCTAACCATGAAGTAGCAAAAAAATATGCTGAAAAAGGTTATGGTGGAGTAGTATCCTTTGGACTTAAAACAGGATATGATGGAGCTATCGACTTTATAAATAATACACAATTATTATCATTACTTGCAAATATCGGAGATGCAAAATCCCTCGTTATACATCCAGCAAGTACTACACATTCACAACTTACAACTGAACAACAGGAAGCTACTGGAGTAACACCAGATCTTATACGTTTATCCGTAGGAATTGAAGACTTAGAAGACATCCTGTATGATATAGATCAAGCATTAGATAAAATACAATAATTATTAAATTTCAAGAAAAATTCGCCTATATTTTAAATTAAACGACCTAATATAAATTACAGATTCAGATTGAATTTGTAATTCTATACTCAACTCCTTTTAAAGCAAAAATTTGATTAAAATATTATTTTTCCAACAATATCCCCCATTATCATATAATTCTTCAGGAATTCCTATATTAATTTTTAGTAAGGTATGCTCAGAGAATCAATGTCATCTCTTACATCCTAATGATAAATATTAACTGTATTATTAGCATTTTGCATCATTATTCAATGATACAAAACAAAAACATACCTAGAAAGAATTTATGAAGGACAAAATATCTAAAGCCTAAACATTTAATATACATAATCTATCGAATACAATTGATAGATAATTGGAAAAAATAGATTTAAGAATTAAAATTTTATAAAACTAGAAATGAACCATCATTCATATAAATAATCAAATAGTAGAATGAACTAGTAAAATTACTTAATTATGAAAAATTACGATAAAAAAAAAGAAAAAAAAGAAAAAGAGTAATTTTATTTTGAAGTTTATTAAGACTAATATAACTTAGTTGAAACCTTTTATGATATATAAGTAAATAAGAATAATTTAAATTATTCTTCAGCAGCTGCAGCAGAAGCAGATTGTGCTGGTGCTTTAGCTGATGCACTTGAAGATGGTGCACTTGAAGATGATTCTACTTCAATGTTTCCACTGTCAATTTGTCCTGAACTACTTGGGGCATTGTTTTTCTCAATATTACTACTGTAATCTTGAACATGTCCTGAGTTGTCATGGATTTCTATTGAATCTGGAACTTCACTTATATCATCATATTCAAAGATTAATACTCCGTTTGAATCCCATGCACTAGAACTTGCAATTTCAATACCATTTAATTTGAGTATTGCAACAAAGTCAGCAAAGCTCATGTCTCCTTCTAATAAATCAGAATATAATGTGATGAATAAGAGATATTGTGCTTTAGTCATTCTAGGTATAGGCACATAATGTCCTCTTGGTCTGTTCCATGTTGGACGTTTATTGTACCTGTTGTACCTATTATAGTTACTATAACCATTATATCTGGAATATCTGTTTTGATAGTTATTGTTATATTTTACTCTAGGAGTAAATTGTTTTCTAACTTCGGAAACAGGTCTGTTGTTATTGTTATCTCCCGGAGTTTCCGGTGTTTCATCTTCTGGTGGGATAATTTGTACTAATTTCCAGTCACCAATTACGATTACTCTAGGTTTTACAATGGATACATCTGTATCTGCTTCATTGTAAATTGGATTTTCTAGGAGAGTTGCATTTAGTTCTGTTACGTTGTCTGGAAGTGGAACATTTTCGAATACTGCAACACCGTTTTCGTTTAATGGTGCTCTTACTACAGTACCATCAGGTAATGTGAGTTCGATTGTTCCATTAGTTATTAAACTACCGTTTCTAGCATCTCTTGCTTCAATTACAACAACTGCATTATTGGTTGTTTTGTTTTGAACCATTGGAGTTAATATTGCATTACGTTTTACAACATTTACTGGGAAGTCTGTAGTTGATGCATCATATTCATCATCACCAGGGAAAATAACTTTTAAGTTATTGAGTCCAGCTGGTAAATCTACAGGTAAGTCTAATATACCATTTTCATCTGTTTTTGAAGTGATTTCTGTACCGTTAGGTAATTTTATGATAACCGGTTTATTGATTAATTTATCTCCAGTTTTTGGATCTATTAATTCAATTTCGATTTCTGTTTCACCAATAATTGGATCAATTACTTTTGGTTCTATTTCTGTTGGTTTTGAAATTACTTCTACAGGTAGGTTATCTTCACTTTCAGTGTAATTTTCATTACCATGATATTTTACATCGAATGTGTAGTTGCCTTCTGTTGTGATGTTTGTAGGTATGATTGCTTTACCATCAATTACTTCACCAGTTCCAACTGGAGTTCCGTTAACATATACTGTTACATGTCCGTTTGGTACGACTTCACCAGTTTCTGCATCGGTAATGTTAACTGTGATTGTTACATTTCCAGCTGTGTTGTTAATTACTTCTGCATCAATTTGGCTTGGACGTGGTTCAACGGTCATTGGTACGGTTGTATTGGTTGCGTTGTATTTGTCGTTTCCATCAAATACTGCTGTGACGTTATAATCTCCTACTGGTAAGTCTACTGGAATAGTTGCTTTACCTTCATCATCAGTTGTTCCTTTTCCAACTACTGTACCGTTAACTATTATGTCAACAGGAGCATTTGGAATTGGTTTTCCTGTCTCATTATCTACTAAGGTTACGTTTACTGTTGTATTACCTAATGTTGTGTTATCAGGTACTTCTGTAATGTTTGCTACACGTCCAACTACTTCAACATCTACTGTTGTGTTACTTGGTGTGTATACTTCATTTCCAGTGTATTCTAAATCAACGTCAACTAATCCTTTAGTATCAATGTTTGTAGGTATGTTTGCTTTTCCATCTGTTACTGTTCCACGACCTACTTCGGTACCGTTAACTTTAGCAATTACAGTTCCGTTTGGTACGAGTTCACCAGTTTCTGCATCTGTTACTGTTGCTACAATGGTGACATTGTCAACAATGTTGTTTGATACTTCACCAGTTATTTCGCTTGGACGTGGTAAAATATTCATATCCACAGTAGTATTACTTGGATTATACGTATCATTAGCAGGATAGGT
>SUTR01000024.1 GCA_015062825.1 Methanosphaera stadtmanae | reverse complement strand
CATTAATTGCATTATAATTGTGCTAAAACTTGTTTTTAACCACCTTTTTATTTTTACTTCGTTATAGCCTGATATAACGAAATAAAATACACTACTGGAAGTGTATAAATTACACTAATTTTTATACAGAAAAATTTTAGCCAACAATAGAAAACCCCAACATAAACTCCACATAAAATACCACAAATACACTACAACATATTACATATAACTATGTAAAAATGGAGTGAGGATAGGGTTTAGATAAACAGGGCAAAAAAAATCAGATTAACCCACACAAAGTCTGCAAAAATAGCCCGTTTTCAAAAAATGATAAAAAATATACGGACTAAAATCCACGATAAAAAAAGATTGAATAAAAAATAAAAAATACTATAATATAAATACAAATAAACGATTAAAAAGCTTAAATAATGAAAAAAAAAAGACAAAACACATTAAATGAAAAAGGATATACATGTGTCTCCATAATCTTCCTGCAATAAGTGTTACCAATTCTCCTGATAATAGTTTTGAGTTTGATTCAGTCATATATATGTCACAGTCATAAGATACTCTTAATCCATTTATTAATTTTTCCCAGTTTTCTATTTGTTGAATTTCATCAAAGAAGAAATATATTTTTCCTTCAATATTTTTTTGTTTCATCTTTAATTATATCATATTTGATTGTTTGTGGTTATATTGAGATATTTTAAATCTTCAAAGGATATAAAAATTATATTTTCCTCTTGAATTTCTTTTTTAACTCTTCAATAAAAGTTAAAAGTAATGTTGTTTTACCTGACCGTCTAATTCCTGTAATTACTTTAATAAAATCTTTTCTTGTAGTTGCCTCAATTATTTTAAATATAATTGTCTTTTTATCATTTTAACACCTTCCCTATAAACTGCAACAGATATTTCTTTTAATTGGTTCCTTTTGCCAAATTAGGAATAAATAAAAAAAATGGCTAAAATAATATCCATTTTTTTATATTTTAATAAAAATGGATATCTAATATCATTATATTCACATGTTACTATAAAAAATTTTTCACAAAAAAAATTCATAATCCCTCACCAATTTCATCAACAAGATTACATCATAGTTAGTGTAGGAAAATTAATCCATTTTCTTGTTTTTATGAAATAAAAGACCAATTTTCTATTTTCAAATTTTCTTTACAAATTAAAGGTAATGATTGTTTAAATACATGTTTGTAATCATACCTGCAAAATGCAGAAGAACTAGACCTAAACGTGGGAACAATAACAAACAGAGTACAAAAACTACATGACACTGAGATAATCAAGGGCTTTCAACTAGAACTAGACTACCAAAAATTAGGATACAATATAGAATGCATAATAGAACTAAATGCAAAAGAATCCATAGACAACATACTAGAACAATACCATGACAACATAATAGCAGCACACAAAACAACAGGACAATACGACGTTATATTAATAACAAGATTCAAAGATACATAGGAGTTAAGCAATTTCTGGAAAAAAATAAAATTAAATGGATATATTATTTATTTCTTTAACCTTATTAAAATCATTATCAAAAGAGAGTATATCAGTTAACCCCTCTTTTTCCATAGATAAAATAATTAACCAATCACTATAATTGATTGAGTAGTCATATTTTTTGTATAATTTTATTGCTTTTTTGTAGTCATTTTCACTTACAAAAATAATCTTATCCATATTTAATAGAAAGGATATGATTTGTTCCCTTTTTTCATTATAATATGATTTTTTCAGCTTATTCAGTACTTCATTTAATACTATGCTGTTTATTGCTTTAGGAACTTTATCTAGATTTGGATTATTTTTTAAAAGTTTTTTAGCTTTTTCATGATTTTTAACTTCATTTTTATTAAACAATGCTAGGATAAAACTACTATCTAGAAATATCATCAGATTACCGCCTATCATAGGATTCCATTTTCTCTTCTAGACTATCTGTTTTTTGAGGAGATTCAACTATTCCAATCATATCCGTAAGATTTACATTACTTTCCTCATTACTTCTGTTATTATTAACAATATCCTTTATTTCATCCATATTTAAATGTTTTTCCTCTGAAAGTATTTCATATTCATCTACATCCAAATCAGCTAACACATCATCAATATTCTCTATTTCTATATTCAGTACTTTTGCAATATCTTCAATACTTTTCATATTACTCTTACTTTTTTCTCCATTTAATCCATTTAAAATATAAGTATTAGCTAATTCTTTTTGTGTAACTCCCAATTCAACACTTTTAAGTTTTAATTGCCTTTGAATATCCAAATCAATCCTTATAGTAGCATCCATAATAGACCACCTTCAACTTTTAGTTATATATAACACATATGAGATTGTAGATTAATATACTTTACCACTAACACACACATAAAAATCATTTTTAAAATAGTTATTTATCTAGATTAAACATTAAAATTAACTAAAATAGTCCTCATGAGAAAATACATTAACAACCAAGACCATATACAACTAAACAATACAGACATATAAATAATAAAAAAAAACTACAAAAAGATGGAAGAAAATCATACCGGCAAATAGCAGAAGAGTTATACCTAAGCGTGGAAACAATAACAAACAGAATACAAAAACTAGAGGACAATATGAAAATCAAGGGATTTCAACTAGAACTAGACTACCAAAAATTAGGATACAATATAGAATGCATAATAGAACTAAATGCAAACGGATCCATAGACAACATACTAGAACAATACCATGACAACATAATAACAGCACACAAGATGACAGAACAATACGACATTATGCTAATAATAAGATTCAAAGACACAAAGGAGTTAAACCAAGTACTGGATGTAATAAACCAGAAAGAAAACATAAACAAGACCAACACACGATTAATACTAGAAACTATAAAAACAGAAAACAGGAAAAAACAACAGCATAGCCAGTAAACAACTACTATTTTAGTGTACTAATAAAATATGTTAAATTAAGGTAAATATAACCTCCAAACATTACTCTTTTTAATATTAATAATTCAAAAGACATGACAGAAGAAACTCGTGCAATAGGTCGTTTTCAAAAAATAAATAAAAAATAAAAATGGACTAAATCATCCCAAAGAAAGATAGATATATAAAATTAAAAAAATACAAATAATTTACAAATAAAATAAACAATTATATAAATACAAAAAAATAAAATAATAATATCACTAACAAATAAACTTAATTTATTAATTTCATTCACAATCCCTATTTAATTCAATTAATAAATTATAGGGAAAAGTGAAACATGAAAATACATAATTCTTATTTCCACATGAATTTCATTTTTTATTAAAATTATTTCTGCAACCTTTTTAAATAAGATAATAGTTACATTTTATTTTTAGTTATTCCGCAATATAACGAAACAAAATACACTGTCAAAAGTGTATAAATTTACAATTAATTTTTGCACCCAATTAACATGCATAAATATAATCTCCAAGAAAAAATCCACAGAAAACACTAAAAACACATCACTACATATACATGTAACGATGTAAAAAATACTTAGAAAACATACTTGTCAGGTACTCAACCAGAAAAAATAGATCCAACTACAAAAATCTCGGACACATCATCAAAAATTAGGCCATTTATAAAAAAAATATAAAAAAAATACAACGGACTAAATTTTAAAATTAATGTTAAAAGATAAAAAAAAAACATTTAACCTAGTAGAAACTCAAAAAAGAATAATTAAAAAAAATAATAAATTTATTATCAGATAAATTCTAGACAATATCTCCTAATTACACTCATCTTCCAATTAGGACAATCAAAATAAAAAGATAATATTTATCTATTTCAAAATATAGAATAAATAATAATAAAATTGGCATAACTTACAATACTATATCAATATTTTTAATAAGAGAAACTCACAATAAAAAAATAATTTTATTAATTTTTTAATAAAACTGACAATAACATATTTTCTAATAATTTATCAAGTTATAAAGATTTTATTATAAAATAGACGAGATGAGAAAAATGAATAAGAATATAAAAAGTATGTTCTTAATAATAAGTTTATTAATGATATTCCTCAGTATAACTACTATTAGTGCGATTGATATATCCGATGATACACAATCCTTAAATACTAATACATTTACAAAGGAAAATATTATTACTACAGAAACAATACAAACACCCTATGGGGAACCAGTGAAAACTAATATTAATGATAATAAAGTACAAACAGAGGATAATTTAAATAAAAATGATTACTCCTCAAATAAAATTATTAAAAAAGATGAAAATAATTTTAACTCTGAAGATAATTATACTCTTAATTTAGGTCATAAAGAACCATCCTATATGTATAATAATGATTGGGATTATACTATTTGGTGGTATGCTGTAGAAGAATATGACACTAATATTGATGGAAATGTAATACATCATTCTGATTTTGTATATGATGGAGAAATAAATATTTATTTAGATGAAAAATATATAGATACTCTTACCAGTGACCATGATAATATTATGTTATCTAATGATTTAAGTATGGGAACTCATGAAGTTAAATTAATTTATAATTATGAAAACAATATTCGTCCTTCCGTTGAAACCACATTCAATTTAATAAGAGAAAATTTAACAAGACCTGAGATTAATCTATATTATAATTATACTATAAGTGCTATTGAGGATAAAACTGTTAACTGGGACTTCGATGTAGTAAATCCAGAAACCGATGAAATAATTGAAACTGGAAATGTAACATTATATATTAAAAATTTAACAGCAAAAAATTATATTGAATTTAAGACTGTAAACGCTACAGATAACTTCCATATAGACATAAATGAAATTATAAACTTAACTGATACTGATTATTATCCAAAGTATTATGATTTTTATATTCAATATAATGGAGATAATATTACATATGGACAATCAATCAGATACGGTGGAAGTACCTTAACAATCATAAGTAATAAAAAATCATATTTAACTTACTTAAAATATGAAGTAAGTGATGAAGGAACTAAAATATACTATAATCTTACAGATAGTAAAAATGAAAAAATAAATACTGGTGAAATATATTTAAGTCTATACTTATGTGAAGATTATGAAAATGATCCAAACACACATTATTATCATTATGGTCTACCATATTCTATAGATGAAAGTACAGGTATTGATGAAAATTATCTTTTAATACCCGAATTTAATTTAACAGAGCACATAGGATCACATGCTGATCTTTCTTTAAGATATGAAAATAATGAAGAATATTACTGGTCATTTGATAGTTGGTATGATTATTTAAGGATTAATTTAACTTATGAATTTCCAGAAGAGATTCATACAAAATTAAATCAAATAATACCATTAAGTATTAACTTTACTGATGAAAACAATAACACACATTATCCTAAGGGTGAAATAGTTATTTGGGGCCCTTCTACAATAGAATATAGTGTACCTATCATAAGAGATTTTAAAAATCCACTATTAAATATTAGTGAAATAACAGAAACCCCTGGAACATACAATTTAGAAATTATATATGAAAATAGTTATTGGGGCTATGATGAAATTGAAGGCCAGAAATATATAGTGGATCCTAAATATATGGTCATGGATACTAAAAAAAATTGTACATTAATAATCTCAAATGAAACAATACGAGAACAAAAAATTGAAATAAATCCTATAACTTCCAATCTAGGAGAAACAATTAATATTACTGCCCAAATTACTGAAAATAATGAACTAATGACAAATTTATCAAAAGGAAAAGTAACCTTCAAAGTAAATGGCAAAACACTAAAAGACACAAACGGTAAAGTAATTTACGCTAAAGTAGTAAACGGTACAGCTACAATAGAAAACTACCTAGTGCCTAGTGACTGGGCAAAAGATGGAACAACAATACAGGCAGTATACTCAGGATCCACACAATGTGACAAACTAACAAGCGAAAAAACAAACATAACCATAGCGAAAGCAGTACCAACACTTACCACAGAAGATGTTACAGCAACAGCAGGAGATAAAATAACACTCAAAGCAACAATCACAGACAATAACAAGGTAATTAATACTGGTAAAATAGTCTTCAAGATAAATGGTAAAACAGTTAAGGATGAAAATGGTAAGGTAATCTATGCTAAAGTTGTTAATAACACTGTTGAATTTGAATACACATTACCCGAGTCTTTCAAAGCAGGTATGTATAATATTACTGCTACTTTCATATCACCAGATTATAACCGTTTAAATGATAGTAAGACTTTAACAATAAATTAAAAAAATATACTTAAACATGATATCGGTCCTTTATTTATATTTAAGATATAAAAATAATGGAAAACTAGTATAGTGGAGATTCTATTCTCCACAATATTATTATTTTTGAAATTTATATTGTTTTTAATTTTTTAAATCTTTCTACAACATCTTTTTCTTTTAGATTAGTGTATATTTGTGTGGTTGCTATGTTTTCATGTCCTAGGAATTCTTTTACGTAGTTTATTTCGTTGTTTTTTAGTGCTTGTATTGCGAAGCTGTGTCGTAGGTTGTGTGGTTTTAGGTTTTCTGAGTATAATGTAGTGTTTTCTTTTTTGTCTATTTTTGCTGCTAGTTTTTTAATCTTCGTTGTATTGATCTTGATGTTAGTGGTTTTGATTCTTTTCTATCTGATTCGAAGATGTATTTTTTATGATCTTTAGAGTATCTTCTTAACTGTCTTGATAGTTTAGTGGGTATGACTATTAGTCTTCTTTTTGTATTCTTTCCCACGATTGATACAATTGCATTTCCTGTTTCATCTGTGTTTTTAAGTTGTTTCTTGGTTATGTTTAGTGCTTCATGTATACGTAGGCCTGTACTGGTTAGTAGTTTTATTATCAATTCGTCAGTTTTATCCTCTGTATAGTTTAGTGCTGTTTGTATTTGTTCTAGTGTTAAGTAGTTGGGTTTTCTTTTCTCGGTTTTTATTAGTTTTAGGTCTTTATCATAGCTTAGCTTGGTATATTCATTGATGAATGTCTTGAGTATTATCATGTGCTGGTTTATGGTTATTGCTTTTAGGTTCCTGTTGTTTAGGTATGCTTTGTAATCATGTATTATTTAGTTAAGGTTTTCCTGGTTTATGTAGTTAATGTTATTGTATTGGAGGTAGTTGTGGAATTTGTTTAGTGATAGTCTGTATGTTTTTCTTGTGTTGGGATTGGTTATTGCTTTTACATAGTTTGTTATTGTTTCTTTGTTAATTAACAAGAGATTGATCCTTCTGATTTTATTACTTTTATAATGATGAATTTATTTTTAAGATAAGTATATATACTAATTAAGTCATATTATTAAGCATACTATATTCTTTTTACAGTAAGGGTAATAGTATAAAAGGTCTATAATCATGTAAGAGTCTTTTTTAAGATTCTTAATACATGACTTTATGAAATCTAATTTTTTTTACTTAATTTATCTATTAGATAGTAATTATTTTTTAGATAAGTATATATACTAATTAATTTAATAATATTAATCATACTAGTGACTTTCAGTAAAACGACGGAAAGCATAGTAAATAAGCAGATGTTTATGTTAGAATCTATTTATAGATTCTTTTAACATGACTTTATGAAATCTAATTTTTTTACTTTTATTTATATATAATTTTTAGATAAGTATATATACTTATTAATTAAATATTATTAATCATACTATTGACTTCAGTAGGTGGGGTCAACATAGTATTTAAGGTGTAAAAAAATGTTTTTTATGAATCTTTAATTAGATTCATTTAAGAATAACATTTTTTAGATTAAATTTATTTTTAACATTATTTTTTTAGTAATTAAAGTTATTATTCTATTTTTTCAAAAATTATTAGTACTATTTATTATAAAAAGTAATACTGTAGGTATAATGATAATCCTTTTTTGTTTTTAATATAATATTAATACACCTTAATTATATTTTAAACATCTTTTACAGACTATTGAGGAGGTGAAACTATGTTTGATCCCACCTATCAAGTTTTGACATTAATATTAATGTTACTTGAAATTTTAAAGGAAATAATTTCTTTATACAAAATATTGAAAGAATGACCTCTCCTATTCTTTAACTAAAAATAGTCAAACGACACAGGATTCTAATTATACCTACACTTCATATAGTAACTATAACTATTTTTTATACAATATTCTTGTGTTGTTTTTGTTTTTCTTACTTATTATGTTTGTTCGCATATTATAACAATATCCGACAAAACACAAGAAAACAAGATAAACAAAATAAACAAAACAACACAAAAATCATCAAATTCATTAACAAAATAACACTAATATAATAAAAATACTAAAAAATATAAAATACACAAAACACAACCACGAAATGAACAAAAACACAAAAAATTATACACCAACAAAAGTGTATATAAAAAAAATTTTATAATCCTTATTTATCATGATTAATCATTAAAATTAATGGAAATAACTATTATAAGAAAATACATTAACCACCACATGACATCTCCGAAAATAATCAATATTTCATGAATATAAACTCATTAATCACTTAATTACTAGTGATATAAACTTCTTTTCTTGTTTAAATCTCTAAAAAATTTTAAATATTGCCCCACCCATATACATTATCATAGTAAATTATAATCCATGGAGAATGGTCTGATATGATAAAAATAGAAAAAGTATTACTCTTTGCCATAGTATTGGTATTTTTGGTGGGAGTTGCAAGTGCAACAGAAACCCCTCAGGAAGACCAATCTTATACAAATGATGATACAGTCGTAAGTGATATAAGCACGGTATCACAGGATAATAAAATAATAAATAATGAAGAAAAGAAGGTATTGGATGAAAATCCACAAAAAAATGTAGAATATACTACACATAACATAGAAAAGAAATCGGATAATAACCTCAAGAAAGAGGGCATAGTAGAAGTACACAACTACACAGAACTACAGAATGCTGTAAATAATGCAAGTAGTAAAGGAGTTGATACAACTATTCGCCTACTGCAAGGTTCATACAACAACACAGGAACAATCAGATGGGATACGGGTGGTATGGTCCTTACAATTGATGGTAATGGACAAACAATAAACGGACACCAACAACAAGTATTCTATATTATTGATGCTTCAATGATTCTTAAGAACATCACCATAACAAATGCCTTTAGTGATAGAGGTGGAGCAATCTTTAACTATAAGGGTACATTGACTGTTAGTAATTCCACATTCAACAACAATCTAGCATTAAGTGGTGGAGCAATCTATAATAATGTTGGTAAGTTAACTGTAACACATTCTACATTCACAAACAACCAAGCATTCGGTGGTATAGGTGGAGCAATATATGATACAGTAAATATATTGACCAATATAACCTCTTGTAATTTCATAAACAACACAGCATCAAATGGAGCTGCAATATATGCTGGAATAGGAGAGATAAATCTTACAAACAACACATTCAAGCAAAATACTGCTACAAATCACAAGGAAACAATAGACTTAAATAGTTGGTGGAATGGAAAACACGAGGACAATATTTATGAATCCACAGACATAGCCCTCAATGAAATAAAATTAACTATCAAAGATGACCAAAAAACTTTCCAACAAGATGAAGACATAATCCTAAACTACACTATACAACTAACAAATCCTATGCACTACTGGGACTTTGAAACAGGAATAAACGACATAACACTATACATCAACGGAGAAAAAAACAAGACAACCCAATACGAAAACACAACAATAAAAGATCTACCAGCAGGAAAATATGAAATATACTATACCACATGTAACCAAAAATCAAACACTGTGACATTCAAGGTAATCGGTGATTCACAAATAACCACACCTGAAGAATCATATGAATACTACAGTGGAGTAAACAATAAAATACCATTAATCATCACAGATCCTAGTGGAGAAAAAGGAACAATAAACATAACAGTAAAAAATGATGACGAATACAAACAATTATTCACTTATTATAACATAGGTGATGGATATGAATTACCAACAGAATCACTAGCAAGTGCATTAGAAAACCTTTACAACTCACTAAGTGACTCATACACCATAAATATAATATATAGTAGTGACTGTGCAAATCCAAGCTCAACAGAATTCACACTAAACATTAACAAGCAAAGAAACACAACAATAGTCTATGACATACTAAACAACACCGAAGGAAATGTACAAATAAACATAACAGTACAAGATGCAGTATACAAGACACCAATAGCTGATGCAACTATACAAATAACTGGTGACATCAACACAGACACCACAAGTGGAATACTAACTGACAACACGCTCACACCAGGAGACTACACAATAAACGTCAAATACCCAGAAACAGAAGACTACAAAGCATCACAAACCACAATAGACTTCACAGTAGAAATAGATAAAGACAAGAAAATAGCTGAACTCGAAGGACAAGTAGAAAACCTCACAGAAAAACTGGAACAAGCAAATGAAAAAATAGAAAACCTAACAAATCAACTAGAACAGGCAAAAGAAGAAATAGAAACATTAAACAACACCATCAGTAACTTAACAACACAATTAGAAGATGCAGAAAATAAAATAAGCACACTAAACAATACCATAGAAAATATAACACAACAATTAGAACAAGCACAAGAAGAAATAGAAACATTAAACAACACCATCAGTAACTTAACAACACAATTAGAAGATGCAGAAAATAAAATAAGCACACTAAACAATACCATAGAAAATATAACACAACAATTAGAACAAGCACAAGAAGAAATAGAAACATTAAACAACACCAACAATAATTTAACAAGACAACTAATAGAAGCAAACCAGAAAATAGACTCACTAAACAATCAAATCAGCAATCTCACACAAAAAATCAAAGAAAAAGATAACCAGATAGAAAATCTAACAGAACAAATCACAGACTTAACAAAACAATTACAGGATGCACAAAAAGAAATACAAACACTCACACAAGAAAACAATAACCTAAACAATCAACTGAAACAAACACAAGAAGAAATAGAAAACCTAACAACACAACTAAACGACACAACACAACAGTTGGAAACTGCAAAAGACCAAATAAACAACCTAACACAACAATTAGATGAAACACAACAAACAATAGAAACACTAAACAACACAATAAAAGAACTCACCAAACCACCACTAAACACAACAATCACCATAAACCCAATAAAATCCAGCATAGGAAGCATAACCAAAATAACAGCCAACATACAAGATGAAAATGGAGAAAAAGTAACAGGCGGAAAAGCAATCTTCAAAATAAACGGAATAACACTAAAAGACGAAAACAGTAACACAATCTATGCACAAGTAAAAGATGGAATAGCAAGTATAAACTACAAAGTACAAAACACATGGATAAAAAACACCACATACATAGAAGCAGTATACAGTGGAACAGAAAACTACACCTCAAGTAGAACCAAACAAAACGGAATACTAAACATCACCAAAGGAAAAGCAACTATAACACTAGATCCAACAGCCACCACAGCAAAAGCAGGACAAACCATCACACTAAGAGCAAAAGTACTGGATGCAAATGGTGATCGTATAAACAATGACAAAGTAATATTCAAACTAAACGGAATAACACTAAAAGACCAGAAAGGAAACACACTATACGCACAGGTAATAGACGGAGAAGCAATACTAAACTACACCATACCAGCAACATACAGTGCAAAAACATACACACTTACAGCAGTAATTGGAGGAAACTACTATCAACGTACAGAAACAAACGGAACCGTCACACTAGAGAAAAAAATAGTAACAATAAACCCAACTGCCATAACCACTAAAAACAACAAAACCGCGATAAAAGCAACAATAACCGATGAAAGCAATAAACAACTAATAAAAAGCACGCCACTAGCAATAAAAGTAAACGGCATAACCATGCTAAGCGGAACAAACAGCACCAATGGTACCATAAATGTATCATTTAACAACACACTAAAAAGTGGACTATATGAACTGCTAATAATCAGTGGTGAAACAGGACTATACAAATCAGGAAAAACAACAACAATACTAAAAATATAATAATAGACCAAATAAACCATCTCATAAAATAAATTAGATGAAGAAAACAAAAAAACATTTTCTTCATCTTAATACTACTTTTTCATACTCGAGTATTTGACAAAACTATTTTTTTGAATTTTTTAGTATTACTTTTTTTAGGATCATTTAATTTCTTTTTGATTTTCTATTTTATTTTTTCATCGTATTTAACTTTATTTTTATTATAAATCATTATTTATTTTTTATTAGCTATATTATTCTTTTATTATTCGTAATATTTAAATAATAGTTATTATATATATTTATATAGATTTTAAAATTATTTTGATGTTTATTTATGGTTAAAAAAGTTATTGATAATGTTCAGACTCGTTTTGTCTATACTAGGTTAGATGAAGGAATTCCTGAGGAGGATTGTTCTCGTTTTCTTGTACAGTTTGTTGATATGTTTTATCCTGTTTTGGATTTTGATGAACCGGAAGGATTGCCTGGTTGTCATTCATATCCCCCTCGTGAAATGTTTAAATTAGTAATTTATGGTTTTTATAGGGGTGTAACTAGTATTGAAATGTTATCTGAAATGGCTGAGTTTCATCAAATCTATCGTTATGTTTCAGGAGATATTAAACCTCCTAGTAGAACAATTAAGCCATATTAAGCATATTAATAACTTTCAATTAAACAGCAAAAAGCATAGTAATTAAGTGGAATGTCTATGTAAGAATCTATTTATATATTCTTTTAACATGACATTTTAATAAATCTAATTTTTTACTTTTATTATATTATAATTTGGATTGATTATTCTAAAACTAATCTTTTTTGGTTGTTTTTTCTCTTTTAAAGGAATTAAAATCCAGAAATTATATTCTTTATAACCAAAATATTTATTTTAAACTAAATAACCATCAGTCATTTCACCAACAAGTGTTCCATCTTCTGCAAAAAGTTGGGCTGTCAATCGAATATTAGATATATCTTTAGATGGTGTAAAAGGCATATTAAACTATTTTACCATTCAATGCTCTGACTATGCATTCTTAATATTAAGAAAATTATATTTTATAAAAGATAAAATACTAATAATTATATTTTATAAAAGATAAAATACTAATAATTATATTTTATAAAAGATAAAATACTAATAATTATATTTTATAAAAGATAAATAATATAATAATTATTATAGGGAGGATATTTTATCATGGATGAACTTGAAATTAGAAGTACTTTAATTAATAATATAAACACTTCAAATTCTTTAATCTCAAACAATTTAAATCATGATTATAAATACTTAAAAGAAAGAAACCTTTATTTCGAATTAAAAGAATATATTGATGAATTCCTTGACTCCTGTAATCCAAACAGGTCATTTATTATTCCTGGAATTAGAGGTGTAGGAAAAACTACCCTACTTTATCAGTTATATAAATATTTACATGATGAAAAGAATATCGAAGAAAACAGAATACTATTTCTTGACTTGAACCGATTAAAACATAAACCAGATTTTAATCTTCTCGACTATTTAGATGTGTTTATAAAAGATATTAATGATGAATACTATTTAACTGATATGCCAATATTTATTTTAATTGATGAAACACAATATGCCAAAGATTGGAATTTAACTGCTAAAACAATGTATGATGAAAATTCAAATGTATTAATCATCTTCACCGGATCCAATGCATTAAATTTGGAATTAACTGCCGATACATTAAGAAGATCTCTAAAAAAACAAATGTATCCGTTAAATTTTTCAGAATATATGGAATTGAATTATAACGTAAACATCACCTATGATTTTACAGATATAATATTTGAGATGTTGATAACTGGACATATTAATGAAATAGAAAAAATTGAAAAAAAATTACAATTAAATGAATATAAAATTTTAAAACATAATGTTAAAAAGGAATTTGAATACTTCTTAGAATATGGTGACTTACCTGTAACAATACTTAAAAATAAGATAGATAGTATACAGACAACACTTGAAGTATCAGATAAAATAATCGAAACAGATATGGATTTAATTTCATCAATAAAAAGTGAAACCAGATTAAAAGCATATGAACTAATTTTATTACTTGCCACAGTAAAACCTGGTGAAATGGCAGTCAATAAAATTGCTAATAATATTCAAACTTCAACAAAAACTATAGAAAACCTATTGAAGATTTTAAAAAAAACAGAATTAATATTCCCTATAGAAATATACGGTTCGCCATCAAAACAGAGCAGAACACCCACAAAGTACTATTTCTTATCAACACAAAGCAAAGCAGCATTTTTTTTAAGTGAAGGTGACTTATCAAGGGATACTAGACAAAGTCTTGGAATATTGGCTGAAAACATGGTGGCATCAACATTGCACAGAATTAAAGAAACTAAAAAGAATAAAACTGGTATTTATTATGATTCTAGAAAGGGTGGTGTTGATTTTATTATAACAACTATGAATGGAAATGTAATTCCTATTGAAGTAGGAATAGGTAAGAAAAATAAAAAACAAATTACTAAAGCAATTAATTATTATAAATCAGATTATGGTGTTGTCATATCCAATAAAACAGACTTCATAACCAAAGAAGATAAAATAATATTCATACCATTATCTACTTTTGGTTTAGCATAACTCATTAAATCTTTATACACTATGATAATTATCCATATATCTATAGAAATTCATAGAAACATTCATCTTAATATGTCATCTGTCTACATAAACAGAGGTTAACTATGATTTATAGAATTACATTCAATGTTAAAAGTGCTGCGAAAATACTAAATTCCACCAAAATATATCATTAAAAGTTAAGTTTTAATATAACTTTTAATATTTCCATATCATTCTGCCAGAAGTAATGAAAGAACCACCACACCTAAAAACATTAAATACATAATATTAAATGCTTTCCAGCCCAATAAATTATAAATATATCTTAATGAATGGTTGAAGCCTATAAAAATTCACAGCCTTAAAAAAATCAAAAAGTGTTACTGAAGAGTGAAAAACCACAAATTATATGCCAACACTCGAAACTATTTAAAAAAAAAGTGGGAGAATAAACTCTCATTGTTTTTTAATATTATTATCTTTTATCTGCAACGTTAGAATTAAAATAACTCCTAACACGATGGCTAATACATACATTACGGATGCCATTGCATTCTGAATAATTATATCTGCAGTATTCACAACAATGCTATCTTGTCCATCTATAGTATCTAATTTTTGGAAGTAATTATAGACTTCCTGATGGAATTGGTCATCTCCTGAATGATCCGGTGCATAGGTATCGACTGCAGTACTAATACCTCCCATAACTCCAAGAATTAGAATTATTCCAATAATTGCCGTACCCATTGATGAACCTAATGTTTCACCAGTTGTAATAATACCCGATGCGTTATTTTGGCTTTCAGAGGGAATATCAAATAATGCAACATCCGCACTTAAAGCCATTATAAAACCAATTCCTGCCCCGAGTAAAAACTGTCCTAGAATTAAACCAGGCATTGAAATATCTAATTTAAACTGATAACTTAAAATCAAACATCCAACAATTGAGATTATGCATCCAATTGCCATGAGTGTCTTATGATTCACTTTTCCAATTAATTTTGGAGTGGCCGATGAAAAAATAAACAAACCCAAAACAAACGGAAGTGAAGCCAAACCCGTATAGAATGGATTAAACTGCAATACACTTT
Source organism: Methanosphaera stadtmanae (assembly GCA_015062825.1). Lineage (GTDB taxonomy): Archaea > Methanobacteriota > Methanobacteria > Methanobacteriales > Methanobacteriaceae > Methanosphaera > Methanosphaera stadtmanae_A. Next base: position 21,573 of record SUTR01000024.1, on the reverse strand, counting down.
GGAAAAACAGAACCATTACAAAAAATGTTCCAGATATTACAATATTATATAATAACTTAAAAGATGCACCCAAACATAAATGTTTATCTCTGAATAAATCAACATCAAGCAATGGCACCTTGCCTGACCTTTTTCTTTTGAGTTCATACCATATAAAGATTGCCAAGACAATTAATCCTAAAATTATCTCACATATGCTGGTAGTAACATCCTTAGTCAGAGTCAAAATACCAAGCACAAGCAAAACAAGACATATACTAGAAACTATAGCACCAACAATATCCAAATCGCTTTTAGATTCAGTAGGAATGAAATCAGATATTTTATTTTGCATTACTAAAATAAAGACAATGAATATCAATTCAAATGCAAAAGTATATCTCCAACTGAAAAAAGTTGTAATAACTCCCCCAATAAGTGGAGCAACAGTATCTGCAAGTCCAGCCACTATCCCCAGAGTTGCCAAAGCAATAGTACGTTTTTTACCAGAATATGTTCCACTTATTATTGAAACTATGGCAGGCAACATTAATGCCGCAGCAACACCTTTAATCCCTGACCATCCAACAAAAAACATTATAACACTTGAACTTATTACTGCAGTAAATATCCCAATACCAAAAAGTGCAACACCAATTAAAAACAGTTTCTTTTTACCAACTATGTCTTGAAGTTTGGTACTAAACAATATCAACGCAGCAGTGATAAGAGTACAAAATGACACAATCATTTGAATAGTACTAACATCAGTATTCAAATCAACAACAATTCGAGAAATGCTAACATTCATGAATAAAGAGTCCAATACTATGATAAATGAAGCACAAGCCACAATTATTAATGGAATCCAAGAATTTTCGTTAGCCTTTTCATTCATACTTATTAATCCTCCAATATATTAATTTAAAAAAAATATTTTAATATGCTTTTAAATATTAATATAATATTTATATTTGATTTCCATCAATGATTAAATTTTTGGATTGAATTTATTAAAAGATTATACTCATAGATTATCGGGAATGCTATTAATCCTTATTACTCATTTAGTGTGATTTTCACTAGCTATTTTTCCATATTCTCCAGTAAAATGCCAATACATAATCATCATGAATAGCTTCATTAATATATACTGTAATTTTCTCTAAAAATTCCATAATATATCATATAAAGATAAATACCATCAGCATTATTGGATTGGCATGTAACATGTGTTTTTTATATTATAATGGAATTTACATTATATAATGTTATGTGTGTTTTTTATATTATAATGGAATTTACATTATATTTATATAATTTGTTTTTTTAATTAAATAATTAGGTGAGAATATGGGATATTTACCATTAGGAAATGATAATGATTTAGACGATACACAATTTTATAATAGAAGAGAAGAAATTTCATTTCTTTCCGATAATTTAGAATTAACAAAAAGAGGATCAACTCCAACAATCTTACTAACAGGCATAAGAGGAGTAGGTAAAACAGCTTTAATGAAAAAATTAAAAAAAGAATTTGAAGATAACTATTTAGTTGTTTACATGGATTTATCAGCAGTCAACAAATATAATAAAAAAAACTTTTACTCGTATAAATTTCATGAAATTATTATATGAATCAATAATCCAAAGCTGTAACGAATCAAATATATTAACTATTGATACAAAAATTTTAAAATACTTCAAAACGAGAAATTTTTCAATAGATAAGATAGCTTCGATAGATAAAATCCCAATCCCTATACTTAAATCAGAAGAAGATTATACAAAATTCACAAGTTTTGTAATGAATTTACCACAACAAATCTATGAAGATTCAAAGGAAAATATAGATGGTGTATTAATATTTATAGATGAATTCCAAATATTAAAACAACTTGATGAAGATGTAAATGGTTTTTTATGGTATATACGTAGTGTAATTCAGTCTCAGAAAAATATTGGTTACATATTCTCGGGAAGTATGAGTCTAAAAGATGAATTAATTACAGACATTGCCGGACAAAAGGGGGCTTTTGGTGGCAGAATATTTAATTATGAAATAAAATCATTTTCTTTTGAAACAACAAAAAAATATTTAAATGAAAAAGCTGATTATATTAATTTCACTGAAGATGGTTTTGAAAGATTTTATAAATATACTAAAGGTATTCCTTTTTATGTGAATAGTTTTGCAAGGTTATTACCACCAAATGAAGAATTAAATGAAGAAAAAGTAATATCAGAATTTAAAAAATCATTACCTTACTTGTTAATACATTTAACAAATGAATGGTATAAACTAAACATCAAGAACAAAGAATAATTACATCATTAATCGAAAAACCATTAAAACGTATTGAAATTGCAAAAAAAATGGGAGTAACAAGTGGAGCTATCGGTGCATCATTAAAAACATTACAAAATAAAACATTAATTGAATTAGATCATGATAAATATAAAATATATGATTCTATATTTAAAACCTGGCTAAAAAAAGAATTTGATGAAAAAGGTGATTATCCATATTAATGCAATTTTTGTAAGAATTATATTTTATATTAATATGCTATGCTGTCAAGTTAAGGTAATTTTTGTGTAAATTTTTTTGGTCTTAAGTTGTTTGGAATGCATCAAATATATATGCTGTTGGCTGATTATCATTGAATGATGTGTATACCCCCTTTATTATAGATTAATCATATACTTCTATAGTATAAAAAAATATATTATATAATACAGGTTAACATAAATATAGAACAAACTAATGTGAATACTAATACAGCCATATCTAGAAGTCATATAAGACTAGGGATTTATAAGAAAAATATTGGAGTTTTACGCTTTGACCAAAAAAGAATCAAATGTATCATACAAAATAATAGATGGCAGTCTCTCTATAGTACATCACATACTACTACAATAGTTAACGTTTAATAAGAAATCCAAGAATGGAACTGAGAAGACATATTATTCATATTTCATAAAGCTGCCAAGAACAGTATACAATCTATTGGAACCATCAAATGAGACAGTATATCTTAAACGGAATGATGATGGTCTAATAGAATTATTACATTGGCCTGCTGATAATTCCAGGAAAGTTAAGATTCAACATGACAACAAATCATGACAAATGACAGCAGCCAATACAGGTATAAACTTACAATTCCCAAAAAATTCATAGAAAATGATACATTTATTCGTGGCCAAACCTATATCATATTAACAATCATATCAAAAAATAATAAGTATGGCTATTATATTACATTAAGACAGAATTAAAATAACATGTACACAATACTTCTCATAAATTATAAAGACATAATCACATATAGGATGATACTAGTTGATGACCTCTGCAGCAACTATGATTACCTAACATATGACTATACCCGGAAAATCTTTGTAGATGAAGCCTTCAACACCGACAGCCTCCAAAACACCACATATACAGATGATGTAATAACAATGATCGAAAAAATAGGAAAACTAATCGATGAAGTAACATTAAAGACTCTGATGTATGAGGACATAACAGAATATGATGATATAAATATTGAAGCAATACATATACCTGAGAATATCAAGTTCAAAAACGATAAATACCCCACATTAAAAAAGATAATAGAAAAAAAGAATAATATACTCCCATTTTATCCTGCTTGTTTTTTATACTTTTTATCAACATAGGCTTTCTTTTCTCAAAAAATATATTATTTCAGAAAGAACAAGCCAACACATAATCAAATAACATACATCATATAAACAATACTAACCAGTATACAAAAATATTCTATTAAAAACGAAGAAATAACACTTATCCTCTAAAAAAAAATAAGGAGTGGAAATTTAAGATTAACTTTTAACAAACTTAACAATTACATCACTACTACCTAAATTACCTAAATTATTCACATGTCCTAATGGCGTATAGGAATATGTTGTATTGAATGTCTTATAGAAAATTACAATACAATTATTTTGATATAACATTAGATCACCAGCATTTATTTTACCAACATTAACAGGATTGCTTGTTAATGATGTGTTAAGATATACATATTTTTCATTTCCATTAAGTTCACTCATAGTATATGTTTGTGGTAATAATTTTTTAAATTTACTGCCTGCTGTGTTATTATTTAATATTAAATCATAGGTTTTATTAGCTATTACAACTTTTAGCTCCTCTTTCGGTATGATATTAATTTTTGTTGTAGTGTTACGCTGACTCTTATATGCAAGCCTGTCCTGTGTTACTATTTCAATGTTATTGTATTTATTGTATGATGGTATATTAATGTCCTTAATGCTTAGTATTCCGTTTGTTGAGTAGTAGTACATTGGTTGTGTACCATTCTTTAGTGTAACTCCATTAATCTTAATTACGCATTTGTTAGGTCCTTTAACAATATTGCCCAGGTAGTCTTTAATGGTAGCTGTTAGTGATAGTTTATGTGTCTTCTTGTTTACCGTTGCATTGGATATAGTTATGGTAATGTTGGATCTTTCCACCTGGAATGTGTTGGTGTTTCTTATGTTTTCCTGGTAATTCTTATTGTAGAATCCTGCAAGTATAGTGTGATTCTTGATATTCATACTTCTTCCATCTGTAATTCCACTAAGTCCTAATGGTATGGTGTATTTAGTGGTTGCTGTACCATTTACTATTTTTACCTTTAACATTTGTCCTTTAGAATCCTTTAATGTTATATTGTTTACCTTGAAGTATACAAATTCATCAGCATATTTAGCCAGATTTGATGTTCGTCCCCCATTGGTAGTGTCATATATCTTAGCTGTTAATGTTAGTGTTTGTCCCTGTTTGATTGTTTTAGTGTTGCTTGTAACAGTTAGTGATGCTGTTCTTAGTTTTATTTCAGCCTTTGCCGTGTTGCTAGCTGATTTGTTATATATGTTTGTTCCTATGTAACTTGCAGTGAATGTTTTAACGTTTTTCATACTTAGGTCTGTTGTTATAGTTGTTATTGCTTCTCCATTTGATACGTAAACCTTTAATGGATTAGTAGATCCTGTGAATTTACCATTATCCTTAAGTGTTATGCCATTTAGTTTGAAAATTACTCGTCCACCATCGACACGTGTTCCTGTATTATCTTTAACCAATGCTTTTAATATGAGCTTTTCACCGATTGTTGATTTTATAGGATTTACTGTTGTGGTTGTAGTGATTGTTTTAATATTATCTTCAAATCTGTTATTGGATATGCTTACATCATTTCCTGTATTTTCTATTGTTGATGGATATTTTGTTCCATAATAGTTAACATTTCCAGTTATTGTTAATCGTTTACCCTTATTATTTACGGAATAACATTTAGTTGTAGCCTTGTTTGCTGTGAAGTTATTATATCTGATTTTAACATTATTTCCGCCATTATATATTCCTGCTCCTGCAGGTGCACTGTTTTTAATAAATTTATTATATGCAATATCTACACCTGTACAGTTAGAGAATATAGTTCCACCAGGCCTTAATTCAACCTTATTGTTGATGAAGGTGTTGTAATTGATGATTGTTTCTTTGGATTTTATAATATGTATTGTTGAATCTAATCCTTCATGTGAATCAAATATGTTTCTGGATATTACTGATTTATCGCTTCCATTGATATTTATTACACCAAATCCATCTGATGTGTTTTTGAACAAATTGTTATTTGCAGTTAGTTTTCCTTTATTGTCTATTATATAGGATACATCATGACGGTCTAAAATTTTATTATTGGTTAAATCTAGCATTTCATGGTTTTCTATAATAGCACTACCTGAGCGTATATTTTGTATTTTACAATTATCAATATTTAAAATGGCTTTATTAAATATGTTAACACCAGTCAGATTATTGAATATTGAATTTGATATGATCATTTGACTTTGAGTTTTTTGTTTATTATTGTAAATTAAATGAGTTAATGAATAACGAGTGTTTTTAAATTCACAATTATTAATGCTTGCATTAGCATAATTAGCTATTTGACTACCATTTATTGCATAATTACCTTCAAAATACGTGTTAGTAACAGATAATGTTTTGTTATTATATATAGCCCCTCCCTCTTTAGCATCACTATATGATTCAATGGAGTTATTTATGAATTTAGAATTTTTAATCTGTAAACTTCCTTCATTAAATATGGATCCACCTTTATTATCTGCACTATTATTTGTGAAATTTGAATTTGATATATTCAGCATTCCCTTATTGAATAGGGTACCATGACATCCACCCATACCGCGATTATTCTTAAAATTTGAATTAGTGATATTCATCTTATTGTAGTTAACTATTATTGCTGAATCTGCATCACCAAATCCATCACTACAATTTATAAAGTCACATTTATCAATGGTTACAAGTCCATGATTATCAATAACTGTTCTTGCATTAATCCGGTTAAATTTTAAATTATAGAATTTGACATTGCAGCCCTTTGTTATGTTAAAAATATCATTAAATGAACCAAAACTAACTCCTTGTTTGTATTCATCCATCGAACCACAATATATGGTTGTCTTATTTTTAAGTGATGATGATATTGTAATATTAGTATATATATCTGTAGGAACATCATTCCATGATTTAATAAGACATAAATCTGATGTAAGTATGATATTATCATTGTTTTCAGCATAATATATAGCATTATTTAAACTTTCAAACGGTTTATCCTTAGTTCCTAAACCATTAATGTCATCCCCAGTTTCCTGGTTTACATAAATATTTTTACTACTTTGTGCTTTTTTAATATTCTTTGTATCATCTTTTACAATTTTATCTTCCAAATTATCATCAGTAGCTCTATCATAGACATCATGACTTTCTATGCTTTGGCTTGTATCATTACTATAACTATCAACACTAGCAGCATTTACAACACCAATGATAAGAAATACCAAGATAACAAAGATAAAAATCTTGTAAAGTTTATTCATAATATCCTCCCAATTAAATTAATTAATATAAAAAAATCATATTATAATACTAAATTATGTCTACAATGGTATTAATGTATTATATAAACACGAAAAGAGATGATTAAAATAGGATTTTTTATATGAATTATATAGGGTTAGTAAAAAAAATATGAATGAGAAGGTTATAATTATTTAACTACATTAATAATAGTTGTAGTATTGCGTTGATTCTTATATGCAAGTCTGTCCTGCGTTACAATTTCAATACTATTGTATTTATTGTATGCTGGTATGTTAATGTCCTTGATGTTTAAAACTCCATATGATGCAAAGTAGTATATTGGATTTGTACCATTCTTGAGTGTTACACCATTAACCTTAATAATACATTTGTTAGGTCCTACTACTTTATTTCCCAGGTAGTCTTTGATTGTTGCTGTTAATGATAGTTTGTGTGTCTTGTTGTTTACTGTTGCATTGGATATAGTTATGGTAATGTTGGATCTTTCCACTTGGAACTTGGATGTGTTTCTTATGTTTTCCTTGTAGTTTTTATTGTAGAATCCTGCAAGAATAGTATGATTCTTAACCGTGAATGTTTTACCATCAGTAACACCGGATAGTCCCAGGGGTATGGTGTATTTAATAGTTGCAGTACCATTTACTACTTTAACTTTCTGCATTGCCCCCTTGGAGTCTTTGAGTGTGATTCCGTTTACTTTGAAGTAGACAAATTCATCAGCATACTTAACTAGATTAGTTGACTTCTTACCATTAGTAGTATCATATACCTTAGCAGTTATTGTAAGTACCTGTCCCTGCTTTATAGTTTTTACATTACTGGAGACCACTATGGATGCATTACGTTGTGAAATCTGTATCTTCACCTGACTGCTCTCAGATGCGTTATAATTATCTGTTCCCACATACTTAGCAGTTAACTTATTAGCATTTCTCATATCCAAATCAGGTATAACTGTAGCCGTTGCTACTCCATTTGTTACTTTAACTTTTAGTGGGTTGGATGAACCAGTTAGTTTACCATTGTCTTTAATTGTAATACCGTTTAGTTTGAAGATTAGGTTTCCTTCATTTACTTTGTTGTTGTTTGTATCTTTTACTGTTGCCTTTAGTGTTAGTTTTTCTCCTATAATTCCACTTGTTGTTTGTACTACGGTTTTTGTGTTTTTTATTTCTTTGTTGAAGATGTTGTTTGTTATTTTTGATTCTTCTGTTTGAGTGGATATTGTTGATGGATAATCAGTGTTGTCTGTTTTAATGTTGTTGTTTGTAATTATTGATGCATTGCTTTTTATTGTTTTTCCTGTTGTATTTGCTTTATTCGTTGTGAATGTATTGTTTATGATGTTTATGTTTGTTCCTATGCTTATTGTTACTGAACCTATTGGACTTCCGTTGGAGGAGTATCGGTATTCTTCATATTCATGTTTTTTATCATATATTGCTGATCCTTCTTCTTGAGCTATGTTGTTTTGGAATTTGTTTTTATTGATATTGATATTTGTTCCTCCAAGTATTGAAATTGCTCCTCCTGATTCTCCAGTATTGTTTATGAATTGATTTTCTGTAATATCTATATCAGATGTTAATAGATATGTTGGAATGTAGTAATTTCCATAGGAACTGTATTTTTTTTCATATGTTACTGCACCATTTGCTATAGCTCCACCAGTTCCCGTTACGTAGGGAGACCAGAAGTCATCATCTAATTTTTTACCAGATACAGTGTTTTTTGAAAATGTGTTGTTTTTTATTGTTGTATTATTATTTGCATTGAATATTGCTCCACCTATTAATGCGTTATTGTTTGAAAAGGTATTGTTGTTGATATTGTTTTTTGTACCATTAAGAAATATTGCTCCACCATATTCTGCATTGTTATTATTTAGTTTTGAGTTTTTAACTGTCATAATTCCAGAGTTAAATACTGCAGCTCCATATATTGCATTGTTGTTATTCAATGTTGAATCAGTTATTGTTAGGTTGGTTTTTGATGTTTCTGCATGTATTGCTCCACCATATTCTGCATTGTTATTATTTAGTTTTGAGTTTTTAACTGTCATAATTCCAGAGTTAAATACTGCAGCTCCATATATTGCATTGTTGTTATTCAATGTTGAATCAGTTATTGTTAGGTTGGTTTTTGATGTTTCTGCATGTATTGCTCCACCTTTATCTGATGCGTTATTGTTGTTTAATGTACATCCCGTTAGGATAATATTCCCTTCATATGAGTGTATTGCACCACCATACTTTGCCGTGTTTTTGTTTAGTGTTGTGTTGGTTATAGTTAGCTGTAAATCTTCATTAAAGATTGCACCTCCCCATCCACTTGCAGTATTATTGTTTAGATTACAGTTTTTTATTATTGCTTTTCCTTCATTATTTATTGCTCCACCATCTTCTGCTGCTTTGTTATTATTTAATGTGACATTTGTTAATGTTAATGTTCCATGATTGTTTATTGCACCTCCAAATCTATCTGCTTTATTATTGTTTAATATTGAATTGGTTATTGTTAAGTTGCCTTCATTGGAGATACAACTCCCATCCTGTTCGCAATAGCAGTTTATTATTTTGATGTTGTTAATTGTTACTGTACAATTGTGTTCAATTACTAAAAACTGGTTATAACTGTTTCCATTAATTGTTTTATTATTTCCATTGATGTTTAGTTTTTTAATGTTTGTATTTAGATAAGCTGTATCATAAAGTGTAATGTCTGAGTTAAAGTTAAATGTTACTTCATCATTTGTAGATTCAGTTATAGTTTCATAATATCTTTCATATTCTTTATATTCAGGACTATTTTCATCCACATCCATTTTTTTAATATTTTTATTGCCTAATTTATTGATAGAATCAATTTTTTCTTCATTAATAAATTCATCTACTGAATTTATTGTAGCATGAGTTTCTTGTAATGTCATATCAGCACTTGTGGTGGTTGTATCATTGGATACTTCACCTGCTGATGCAACTCCTACCAGCAGCACCATTAGTGCTAATAATAGTATCAGTTTTTTTACTGTCATAATATCATATTCCTTTTTTAGCTAATGATTTTTAATTATTGATAGTAATTTGTTTATTAAAATTAATAAATATTGCTAAAATATATAATCAAATAAATATTATCATATAAAAATAGTATAGATATTCAATAAGGATATGTTATATGAAAAAAGAATTAATTAGATGGGAGTATTTAGTTAATCAAATGAATGTTATTTCGATTTGTGAGGTTTCTGGTATGAATATGAATCTTGCTACATAGTTGCTGGTAGAGTCTTCAGCAAATAGTTGTTTGGGTATTGTAAAGTTATGACTTTTCTTATTTAGTTTTCTTTTGAAGATATCCTCTTGTGCTGGATTTTTTTCGACTGGTGTTGGATTTTGTTCGATTATTTAGTGTTACACCATTAATCTTAATAATACACTTATATAGACCCTTGACAATATTATCCAAATAGTCTTTTATAGTATCCATTATCGAAAGTTTATTATGAAAAAGAGATTACTGCAGTATGAAATTAAGTTGGTAATTACATTTTTATGTTGATCATCTAAAACACTTACCAATTCCCTGTTTTATCGGCCTATTAATATGAGGATTGAATGTTGGAATAAATCTACTTAGGAGTTATTCTCATACTATTTGAAGTAGCTTCAAAATAGTTACTACCTTGATAATTATATCTAAAAGTAGTAGGATCATTTGTAGGTCTGTTTCATGCATAGTCATCACCTCCACCGACAATTACCAAACTTTTTAAACTAACTAGAGGAGGATTAGGTTTGGAAGAGTTCAGGTTTAATTAAAACATGAAATAGTGATGATTAAAAACAAAACATAATCATGTAATGACCAAATAATAATAATTAATATGATAAATATGTTATAAATTAGATAAGAAAAATTAGATTCAGAATCAGTTTATAAATCATATTGCAATGAGTAATAAGTATAAAAATACATCTTACTCACGCACATATGATTTCCTCTATAAATATGCAAGAAACAGACCTTAACATATTCTATTTATATTATGGTTAGAGTTAGTATTTATATATTTTGGTGCTATTTGACAGGCCCCCATATGACTAGTAGTATTAGCTTATTTTTATAAGCTAAATGTTCTTTTGTAACTTTGATTATGGTTATTATGTTTGTTGTAGATGAGTGTCTTGTACTAGTATCTGTATGTGTTGTTTATCATTATAATATAATTAATTTGATATAGTATATGATTATTTATATGAAGGTTATTTGTACTTGTGAGGTTTCTGGTATGAATATGAATCTTGCAACATAGCTGCTGGTAGAGTCTTCGGTGAATAGTTGTTTGGGTATTGTGAAGTTATGACTTTTCTTGTTTAGTTTTCTTTTGTAGATTTTATCATATGTAGGATCCATATTAGCTGGTGTTGCACTTAATTGGATGGAGTCCTCCTTTTGTATGAGGTAGATTATGTCATCAATTATTTCCAAGTAGTCATAGATTACTCTTGGAACTACTGTCTTTAGTGTATAGTAGTATCCATCCCCTGTTGACTTTTTTGTCTTGTTCTGGTATATTGTCTGGTTGAATATGATTACATTCTTGTATCCGTCATATTCTTTTATTATTTCCACAGCTTTTATTTTCTTATCTGACATATACTCTCACCATCACTTTAATGGTATTTTTGTAAATACTTAAATATATAAATATTATCTATAAGCTGGATGCTATGTCAAGTGTGAGACTTTGAATAAATGAAAAAATAATTTCATTATATTCATTTCTTAGAAATTCCCTGCCAAAAAACTATTTTTTTTGAGTTTTACTTATGTATATACTTATAAAATAACTATAAATAATCATAACTCCATAAATAATAATATTAATGAAAAGGAGAATGATAAATATGACAGAATTACCCCTTGCCCCCCTTAAAAGAATATTAAAAGAAGCTGGTGGAACAAGAATTAGTGATGAAGCAGTAGTGGAACTTGCAAAAGTTCTTGAAGAATATGGTGAAGAAATAGGTGAAATTGCCAATAAATATGCTAGACATGCTGGACGAAAAACAGTGAAAGCCGAAGATATACAAATGGCTACCAGATAACAATAAAAAAAATCATTAATTCAAGTTTATGTTACATTTGTAACATCAAACTTTTTTTTGAATAAAAACTATTTTTTAAATAAACATACGACATCTAATTAATTGCCATATAACTGTTAAGACTTACTTTTTTTCTTTAACCAAGATAAATTCAAACTACATCTAACATATAAATACATAATTCATATTAGTAAAAAAAAATGTTTAAAAAAAAGAGGTCGAGTATAAATATACTCATTTTAATGCTTATTTTTTACAAGAGTTATATCCTTGATTGAATGCTTCGAGGTTTATGTCAATACTTTTTGGTGGAAGATTTTCTTTCATTGTTTCGATTATATCATCTTTTTCTAATGGAAAATCATCAACAGCTGTTACTCCACCAAGCATTGCCATGTTCATTGATAAAGGATGACCTGCATTTAATGCGATTTGGTTTGCATCCATGCTGAATACATCCTTCACCTTACCTTTAAGTTCGGATAGTATATCTTCAACATCAGGATAATCCACATCTTGCTGATTGATGGTTGATGGTAAAACTATGGATGTGTTTACGACTACTGTTGTATCCTTGTTTGTTTTTTCAAGACATCTTATTGCCTCTACGGGTTCAAATGCCAATATTAGGTCTGCTGCTCCATCTTGGATAATTGGACTTTCATCTTCACCGATTTTTAGTTCAGTGGATACAACCCCTCCACGTTGGCTCATTCCATGTATTTCACTCATCACTACATTCAGGTCTTCTTTTAATGCGGTTTGTCCGATTACTATGGATGTTTTAATAATTCCTTGTCCTCCAATTCCACAGATATAAATATTATATGCCATATTATCTACTCTCCCTTATGTATTGCATCAACTGGACATACATCTATACATACACCACATTTTACACAGGATTGGTCTATGTTTATGTTAGCATCTATGAGATTTATGCTTGGACATGCTAATTGACTGATACATTTATTACAATGGATACATTTGTCCTGGTCTACATCAATAGTGTATTTACGTGACCTGATTTCCTGTTTGTTTATTAGATTACATGGATATTTTGAGATAATTACTGATACTCCATCATAATTCAATGCATCTTTATATACTTCTATCATATTGTTTACATCTAATGGATTTACTACTTTGATAAACTCAACTCCTACAGCCTCCACTATCTTTTCTATTGATATTGCAGGTGCATCCTGTCCCATACCATCTATTGGTATTCCAGGATTTGTTTGTCCACCAGTCATTGCAGTTATTCTGTTATCCAATATGACTAAAGTGAATTTTGTCTTGTTATGTATTGCATTGATAAGTGGTGGTATTCCTGCATGGAAGAATGTTGAATCTCCTATAAATGATATTATTGGCTGTTTATCTGTTGATTTACTAAATCCACAGCTTGTACCTACACTTGCTCCCATACTCATCAGATAATTTGCCATATTATATGGTGGTGCTATTCCCAAGGTATAGCAACCTATATCTGATGGATGAATACTTTCCACATCTAGGTTAAGTGAGTCTATTGCCTGTCTTGCACTATAGTATGCTGCACGGTGTGGACAACCGGCACATAATGTTGCAGGCCTGCTTGGTAATGGAATTTCTGTTTTATCGTTTGCCTTTTTACGATTGTCTTCAAATGACTGTAGTTTCTGCAATGCATCGAAGATTATGTTTGGATTGTATTCGAATATTTCAGATAATGTTCCGTCACGTTTTCCATGGACTCTTGTTGATAAGTTGTATTTACCCACTATTGCCAGTGTTTCCATTTCATTTAATGGATCTACTTCTTCAACAACAAGTACTTCCTCATTATCTTCAAGGAATTTTTTAACCAAGTTTTCTGGATATGGATGTGAGAATCCTATCTTCAATACATTAATGTTCAGATTGTTCTGTTTAATCACATCAATAACATAGTTATATGCTCCACCAGATGTTATTACTCCAACATTTGATCCATTATCTATTATCTTATTAAGTGGACTGTTTTCTGATACTTCACGCAATTTATCTATTTTTTCCACCAAGTTTTTATGCATTATTCTTGCCGCTTCAGGCACTGGTACATGTAAACGTTCATTCTTAAATTCACCATAGTTTACCTGATTCTTATCATATGCACCTGTTGTTACAACACCTCTCATATGTGAGACCCTTGTGGTTGTCCTTATGATTACAGGCAGATCATATTCTTCTGATATGTCATATGCATAATGTATGAAATCCTTAATTTCCTGTGGATTTGATGGTTCAAATAATGGTATGTTTGATTGTCTTGCAAAATGCCTAGTATCCTGCTCATTCTGTGAAGAGAATGTTGATGGATCATCAGCAACCAATAATAAAAAACTGCCTTCTACTCCTATGTATGCTGATGACATAAGTGAATCTGCTGCAACATTCACTCCTACATGTTTCATAAATGAGAATGTTCTTAATCCTGTACTTGCCGCTGATGCTGCTACTTCAACTGCTACTTTTTCATTTGCAGAAAATTCAAAGTATACATTCGCATCTTTAGCTATTTTATATAGTATATCACCTATTTCTGATGATGGTGTACCAGGATAAGTTGCAGCCAGATTTAATCCGGATTCCAATACCCCTCTTACAGCTGCTTCATTTCCAAGCATGAAATATTTTTTTCCTTCTTCAGGATTTAATAACTCTTTAATATTCATGTTAGTACTCCTTATAAATCATTAAAACTCGCAAATATCTTATAATAAGAAAAAATTTAATGAAATATCATTATCTATTATGTATATTTATATATGATAAAATATTTAAGTTAAATGGATTGATGAATATCTTATAAATTAGAAATTGAAATATAGTATTAAAGATATAAGTAAATTATATATAAAAAAATTATAGATAATACAAATGTTAATTAATTTTTTGTAAGGGTGGTTTAATTAATGATAACTGTTAATGTAAAAAGATATGATCCAGTAAAGGATATTCATTATATGGAGTCTTATGAGATAGAAAAAACTGATAAAATGAAAGTACTGGATGCTTTAAGTCAGATTAATGATAAATATGATGCAGATATTGCATATCGTTATTCTTGTAGGGCAGGTCAATGTGGTTCTTGTGCAATTAAAATTAATGGCAAAGCTGTTCTTGCATGTAAAGCAGAAATTCAAGATAATGACACGTTAGAACCATTGGATTTTGATGTTATTAAGGATTTGATTATTGATCGTGAACCATTTTCTGAAGAGGTAAGAAATTTAAATCTATACTTGGGTTATGAAGATGAGGAAAGTGCAGGACCAAAACCAATAGTTATAAAGCCAGAACTATTTGAGAAATCAGATAAGCTAAGAAGCTGTATTGGGTGTTATTCCTGTCTTTCAATGTGTCCAGTATTGAAAAAGACTGATAACTTTGTAGGACCATACTTCATGAGAAACTTATCAGATATTGCATTTGATCCAAGAGATGATGAATCACGTAGTGATGAAGCAGTTGAATCAGGATTATACTATTGTACTTCATGTGGACAATGTACAAAAACATGTCCAAAGGAAATAGACATATATGGTAAGGCTATTGAACTTTTAAGAGCCAAGGTATTCAATGAAAATGAGGGACCATTATACGCACATAAGAAAATTAGGGAAATGGTTAAAAAGACCGGTCGCAGTGTAGAGCCAAACAAAGAAAGTAATTACCCTCAGGGATTTACTGCTGAGTACAACAAGAATCATGACGTTATAGAAAAACCTAAAATAGCCTTCTTTACAGGATGTATGATTGATTATAAACTACCATGGATTGCCGAGTACCTGGTTAATATATTAAGCAAACTTGGATATGATGTAGATATTCCTGAAGAACAGGTCTGTTGCGGTTCACCACTATTAAGAACTGGACAGATAGATATAATACCAGACTTAGTCAATAAAAACTATGAGGTCTTCAAGGACTATGATACCATTATCACAGTATGTGCCGGTTGTGGAGCAACATTAAAAAATAATTATCCTGAATATGGCGTGGAATTAAATGTAATGGACATTAGTGAATTCTTACAGGGAAAACTCAATAAGGAAGATATGAAAGAATTGAATCTTAAAGTAACATATCATGATCCATGTCATTTAGTTAGAAGTCAAAATATAAGTGAAGAACCACGTAATATACTAAAAAATATGAACGGCGTTGAATTTATAGAAATGGAAAAACCTGATCAATGTTGTGGAGCTGGTGGAGGAGTTAAATCTGGAAAACCAGAAATAGCAGAGGCTTTAGCTGATGAAAAAGTTGATATGATTGATAAACTTGATGTTGATTATGTTGTTACCATATGTCCATTCTGTGAATATAACATCGGAGACTCATTGAAGAAAAAGAATTCAAAAACATCAGTAATTAACATGATGGAATTACTTAATAAAGCATATGAAGATTAATTTAATAAAACAATCCCAATTAATCATTCTATCCACCCAATTTTTTTTTAATAAAAAAAAGTTATTATTTAGAAATGAAGATTAAATCCCCATTAATATTCAACTGCAGTTCCTGTGATACTTACAAGAATCGTATTTCCCATTGTACCTCCAAGATTACTGTATTTTACACGTACATTTAAAATTGCATTAGCCTCCAAGTCCTCAGCCTTTTCTATCATACTTTCCATTGCAATTTCACGTGCCTTTTTTAGCTGTTCTTCATAAGAAGAAGTTCTACCACCAACAACATCACGAATTCCTGAAAAGATATCCTGATAAACATTTGCACCAATCAATCCTTCACCAGCAACAATACCCAAATATTTTTTAACTGTCTTTCCATCAATTGAAGGTGTTGTAACAATTATCATTTATATCACCTAAAAATAAAAAAAATGATTAAAAGAAATTAATCATTAAATAAAGCTAATATTCCTGAGAATAATAACCAGAATCCAATAACTAATCCTAAGTTAAATGGATTTAATAAAAATACGCTTACTATTATATATAAAATACCAAATATGATACTTAATACTCCGAAAGCAGTTACTGGTCCTCCAATTCCATTAAATATTATGGTTAAAATACCAGATAATATTAATAAGAATCCAGAGAAGTACATTGATACGCTTGTAAATATTACAATCAATGCTGGATTAAACAATATACAGTATGCAGCCAACAAGGCCAATACTCCCAGAATCACATATAATATAGCAACAAGTTTATTTACAGAAAACTGTGGAACTGATATTGAAAATAATGCTAATGCAACAAATACTAATGATACACTAATAAATACATCCATAGTTCCTATAGCAGTCATTGGGAAAATAATTGCTATTATACCCAAAATAATAAGAAGTATTGCCTGAGCATTTATATTTATGTTCATAAAATTCCTCCATTAAATTTATTATAAGATTATATATCTTTGATATTAATAATATAGTTAACCTTTGGAAAAACAATCTATTATAATATATAACAATAAATTTAAAAACAACCTATACCCATGAAAAAATGAGCGTTAAAAAATAATAAATAAAAAAATCAACAAAAGAATATATAGTGATTCTATTTGAAAATTTATACCGTATTTGTACAACCAAAAACTTCAGGAAATATAGGATTTCTAGCAAGATGCATGAAAAATTTTGGATTAAAAAAACTTGTATTAATAAATCCGTGCAAACTAGAAAACGATGCATACTACCAAGCAGTGCATGCACGTGAAATAGTACAGGATGCATTATATTATGATACAATTGAAGACTTTATTACAGATAAGAAAATAACAACAGTAATAGGCACTACCGGCTCTCCCGGTGGACATCATAATATTAAAAGAATTCCCATAAGCAGTGAAGAACTTGGAAAAACAATTAATGCAGATAATGAAAACATAGCAATATTATTTGGAAGAGAAGGCGATGGACTTTACAATGATGAAATTGACCTTTGTGACATACTAGTTACTATACCTACAGATGATGAATATCCTATACTGAATATTACACATGCTGCAACAATCATATTCTATGAAATATATAAGAATCAAAAGGAATATCCTGTTGAAAGCATAGATGAAGCAACATATGAGGATAAGGAAATATTAAATAATCTTATAGATGAAGTTATTTCAAAATTAGAATATCCTGAACATAAAGAAAGAATAGTTAAGACAATTACAAAAAGGGTAATGGGAAGATCATTTCTAGCAGGTCGTGAAGCAAAAACATTACGCGGAACACTAAATCGTATAAATCAAAGAATCAAAAAGTATAATGAGGAATAAAAGATGGCAATACTTAGTGATGTTGACATTAAAAAATATATAGATGAAGGTAAAATAATCATCGACCCCATAACAGATGATAAACAAATCCAACCATCATCAGTTGACTTACGATTAGGTGATGAATTTAAAGGATTTACAATAGTTACAAAACCATTCATAGACCCATTTGACGATACTGACCTTGAAACATATATGAATGAGATAACAGTAGAAAAAGGTGAACCATTCATCATTCATCCAGGTGAATTTACACTTGCAACAACATATGAAACCGTCTGCTTACCAGATGACATTGTTGCAAGAGTGGAAGGAAGATCCTCAATGGGCAGACTTGGTATAACAATGCATGTAACGGCAGGATACATTGATCCTGGATTTGAAGGAAAGATTACACTTGAAATATCCAACATTGGAAAAATGCCCGTGGCACTATATCCCGGTCAAAGAGTATGTCAAATAGTATTTGAAACAATGACATCCCCTGCAAATAAGCCATATGGACATGAAGATAGGGATAGTAAATATATGGGCCAAAAAGGACCACAAGTAAGCAAGATTAAAGAAGATTTTGACATTAAAGGAGGTAAATAATGGGAAATGAGGAAATGATGAGTATTGTAAGAAAACGTGGAATATTATATCCATCCTTTGAAATATACTCAGGAGTAGCAGGATTTTATGACTATGGACCGCTAGGAGGAATTCTAAAAAATAACATAATGAATCTGTGGAGAAAATATTATGTATCCGGTGAAAGATTCTATGAAATAGAAGCACCTACCGTAATGCCAAGAGAAACACTTAAAGCATCAGGTCACGTAGACAACTTTACAGACCCTATGACCCAATGTAAGGAATGTAAAGAAATATATCGTGCAGACCATATCATTGAAGCACATATCAATAGAGATGTTGAAGGATTGCCTGATGAAGAGTTAACACAGATAATCAAGGACAACAACATCGTATGTGATGAATGTGAAGGAGAACTTGATGCTGTAAGAAGTTATAACCTAATGTTCAAAACAGAAATAGGAGCAAGTGGAAAACAAGTAGGATATATGAGACCAGAAACAGCACAGGGAATATTCATTGCATTCAAGAGAATCAGCAGATTTTACAAAGACAAATTACCATTTGGAATAGTTCAACTTGGAAAATCCTATAGAAATGAATTATCCCCAAGACAAGGAGTAATTCGTTTAAGAGAATTTACCCAGGCAGAAGCTGAAATATTTGTAGATCCAAATGATAAAAGCCATAGAAATTATGAAAATATAAAAAACATCACACTTAGATTATATGGACAGAAAGAACAAATAAATCAACAAAATCCTATAAGAGTTGCAGTAAGGGATGCGATAGAACAAAATATCATATCAAGCCAAATGTTAGTATACCAGTTGGTAATTGCTAAGAAATTCCTAAGTGACCTTGGAATACCAGAGGATGCAATAAGGTTTAGACAACATTTACCTGATGAAATGGCACACTATGCAATAGACTGTTGGGATGCAGAAGTGAAAACTGACCAATATGGATGGGTAGAAATAATTGGAATAGCAGATCGTACAGATTATGATTTAAAGTCACATATTTCACATAGTAAAGAGGATCTTACAGTATTTAAAGAATATGATGAAGCTATTGATAAGACAGTTACCAAAACATCATTCAATATGAAGAAATTTGGTCCAACGTTCAAGAAAGATTCTCCAAGAGCAAAAGAAATACTTGAACAGACAAATCCTGAATTGATAGTTGATGCTTTCAACAATGATGGTGTTTACAAGTTTAGCATTGATGATACAGAATATGAAATCGATGAAAGCTTTGTACAGTTTGAAACAGTAACAGAAAAAATAAGGGGAGAAAGAATAGTACCCCATGTAATTGAACCGTCATATGGTATTGATAGGATAATATACTCAATGTTGCTACATTCATATACTGAAGATGAAAATGAAGAAGGAGAAAAAAGAGCATACCTAAGATTACCTGCTAAAGTAGCACCAATAAAAGTAGCAGTATTGCCACTTGTAAATAAAGAAGAACAAGTTAACTTAGCAGAAAAAATAGAAGATACATTAAGAGAAAATGACATTATAACCACGTTTGATACAAGCGGTACTATAGGTAGAAGATATGCAAGAGCTGACGAGATAGGAATTCCATATGCTATTACCATAGATTATGATAGTCTTGAGGACAATAAAGTTACAATACGTAATCGTGATACATTCAAACAGAAAAGAATATCAATAAGACGTATACCTATTATAATCACCGAATTAATTGATGGATTTATTACATTTGATGAAATAGAAGAATAATGTGATTCATATGATTATTGATGCTCATATGCACTCTGACAGCAGACCTGTAGAAGACTTTAGAAACATTAGTATGGCAGGCACAAAAGCAGTTGTCTCATGTGCTTATGATCCCCTGGAAATGAAACAATCCAATGTTAGCCTTGAACATTTTGACAGAATTGTTTATCGTGAGAAAAAAAGAGTAGAACAACAAAATGTAAAATTATTTGCAGCAGTAGGTGTTCATCCACGTGCAATACCTGTTGATTATGAGAAGGTACTTGAGGAGATTCCAAATTATATGGCCCATGAACATGTGATTGCCATTGGTGAGATTGGACTTGAAAATATTGAAGAAAAACAAGAAGAAGTATTTATCAAGCAGCTAAGAATGGCTGATGAAAATCACTATAAGGTAATAGTACATACACCAAGAACAGATAAAAGAAAGGTAACATCTAGAATAACCGAATTGCTGGATGAGAACATAAATCCTAAACTTGTACAATTGGATCATGTTGATTTTTCAATAGTTGATGATGTGATTGATAAGAAATATACTCTTGCTATTACCATCCAGCCATTAAAAATGTCAGTAAAGGATACTGTTGAAATGTTGGATAAATATGGATTTGATAAATTTGTATTGGATAGTGATATGAGTTATGCTCCTTCAAATCCATTGAGTATAGCACAGGTAAAACATGAACTAACAATAAATTCATACAAGAATGAGGATATCAATAAGGTAATGTATGAGAATTTCCTGAAATTCCATAATATTACATTATAATAAATAATCCCCCCCATTATACTTTTAGTGCGACAAGCAATTATCTTCAATTTGTTCTCACTTGAAACTCTGTTTTAAGTGTGTGTTAGTATTGTATCTATCTAACGGATACTTTTAATC
>SUTR01000130.1 GCA_015062825.1 Methanosphaera stadtmanae | reverse complement strand
ATCATGCTTTACTGTTTTATTAAGTTATTATTCCGATTGACCTATATAATAGATTAATGTTATTGATTTTCTTTTCGCTATACGAAAATATTACGAAGAAGAATTTAACAGGTAATATTATTAAAAAAAATTTAATGCAAACATTAGTTTTGGATGCTTAAATCTATTCTAATGTTATATGTTTGTCATTATAGGCACGAATAACCGACCGGAAAAGAAAAAAACAAATTAAATAATAGATAAAGTCTTTAATAATATCATTTAACAACCAATAATGTACTTTGTTGTATTCATCACCATCCTTAATACCTTCTTGTTATAAAAAGATTAATTAATTATGCATAATTATAATAGATGTTTAATTGTTACATTAGTTAAATATTATTTTTTATAGATTTATCAGATTTATATTCTTTAATGATATGAATTTTAGATATTTATAAGTTATTCTTGGGAAAGGTGGCAATTATTATATTATAGTTTATTTTATGGTGTTTTGTATAATATTTTCTAATTTTGTTGTATCTTCTTAGTTTTTTCTTTATCAGTAGTGTGTTTAGTCTGTTTATATTTTTTTATCTATTTTTTTGAAACGGACTATCGCCGAGGATTCTTATGTCATATATTATAGTTCTTTTGTTTTAAAAAGTATTTGTATGGGGGGAGGGTTTGTTTATTCTTGTTTGATATTAGTCAAGGTTTAATGCTTGTTTTTTAATGTTTTTATCTTTTGATGTTTTTTGAGTTTGGTTGGATTTGATTTCTAATTGTATTGTTTCATCACGAGAGTTCTTAGTTAATATTTCGTTTTGGTAGTATCTTTCATCGGTTCTGAATTATATATTTAGATAAAAAATTTTTCATAAATGAATGTAAGTTTTTATTAGTTTAGTCAATATCATTTTTTTTTACTTTTTTAGTAAAAATTTTATTAATATAATTTTTTTTTTACTATGAGGGGGAAAAACTTTAATATTATGTCTTTTATACATATTTATAGGTAAAAACATTAGGGTTGGATTTTATGGTTCGGCGTGAACAATATCTTGATAAATTGTATAAATTAAAAGATACTGATGATGTGAAAATAATTACTGGTGTTAGGCGTTCTGGAAAAACTCATTTAATTAAAACATATGCTAATGAACTTAAAGAAAATGGAATTGTTCCTGAAAATATTATTTACATTTCTTTTGAATCAAATAAATATAAATATATTAAAACTGATACACAATTGGATGAGCTTATAAATACTTTAACAAAAAATGTGGATGGTAAACTATATCTGTTTTTTGATGAGATTCATAAAGTATCTAATTGGGAAGAAAGTATTAATGGATATAGGGTAGATTTGGATTCAGATATTTATATAACAGGATCTTATGGGCAAATGTTAAATGGGATAAATTCTACAGTGCTTTCTGGCAGATATGTTCGCATAAAAATATATCCTTTTTCATTTAAAGAAGTTCTGAAATATTATGAAGATAATGGTTATGAAATAAATCAATTTGCTGAAAACAATATATTCAATGAATATTTAACATTTGGTGGTTTACCTGGTCATTTCAAGTATGAAGGAGCAAGTGAAAAATTAGATTATTTGTCTGATGTTTATGATTCTATAATGCTTAAAGACATTTTTGATATAGAAAAAGTATCATCTACAGCTTTATACAGGAATCTTATGGAATTTATGATAGATAATATAGGACATGAATTTTCAGTCAATTCAATAACTAAATATTTAAAACATGAAAAGAGTAGTTCTAAACATGATACAATACGAAATTATTTAATGTATGCAACAAATGCATATTTACTTTATAAAGTTAAAAGAAAAGATATTAAAGGTAAAGAAATACTCAAAACATTAGAAAAATATTATATAATTGATCAAGGATTTTATTATTTGTTCAAAGATGAAAACAACCGAAATATAGGACAATTACTGGAAAATGTAGTTTACATAGAATTACTACGCAGAGGATATAAAGTAACAATAGGGAAAATAAATAAGTTAGAAGTAGATTTTGTTTGTGAAAAACCGGGAAAAACATTATACGTGCAAGTATCAAATTCTATTTTAGATGATCAAACTAGAAACAGGGAATACAAGTCCTTAGAAAAAATTAATGATAACTACACAAAATATATTCTAACGATGGATACAATAAACTTATCACGAAATGGAATAATACATAAAAATATAATAGAATTTCTTAAAGAAAATTAAAATAAAATTTATTAACTTAACCATTAGTAAGTTTAATATTTATTTTCAAAAAATCTTTATTATATAGGATGTAAGAATATGGAAAAGAGTATAATGTGCTATTGTAGATAAAAGCGTATTATAATCATATAATTATTTTGTTACAAAGATAATTACAAATCTTTATTAAATTTGAACTGGTTAGTTACATTTTTCACATTGTATCATCCTTACATAATGATTATTCTTTTAGACTTGTTATAGAATGTTTGGATGCTTTGTATGCTTGTGTTAAGTGAGCCTGTTTACAGTACCAGGTCTTGTGGTATTGTTTTTTGCTAATGTTGATAAGAAAATTGAATTGGATTATAAGGATCTTGTTGTTAGTGATGATGAT
>SUTR01000129.1 GCA_015062825.1 Methanosphaera stadtmanae | reverse complement strand
ACAACAAACACAAATACAAAGAATACCAAGCAAACTTCAACATAACAGTAGGACTAGTAAAAAAAGAATTACTAAACATATTAGACCCTGATGAACAAAAACAACAACAAACAATACAGAAAATATTCAAAATACTACAAAAAAACTCAATACCCCTAAAAGAAGAAACAAAAACAACACCTCGAGAACCAGTAGACTACGGACACAAATTCAACGACAACAACAAAAGATCATTCTAAAAAAGGAAAATCTCAAAAATTAAAAAAAAATATTTCACACAAAAACTACCTTAACTTGACAGCATTGATAAATTTATGTAAAATGATTAAATTATCCATAATGTTAATAGAAATCAGATGATAAAATTTTAATTAAATTAATTATCATATTTTATTGAGTTGTATAATTATAGTAGATTAAAATAATAATGAGTTTCACTTTAATTCCTAAATCTAAAATATTCGTTAATCATTTATTATATATTTATCATTGTATTAATATAATACCTTATAAACATTGTATATTTCTTATTTTTTATTTAAATTTTATATATAACTTCCTATAAACGATTAATATGTGAATTTTTAAGGAGGAAAAATATATTGAATTATAAGCATTATTTAATCATATTATTTTTATTTTTAATGTTTTCAATAAATTGTATATATGCTAACAATAATGTTTCTAAAATTTATGATGAAGATTATTCAATTGATGAAAATTACGATTATATAAACCAACTGAATAATTCTGAAATATATGTAGAACAAGAAGAAAATACAAACGATTATAATGATTCATTTGAAGATGAAACTAATCCAATTTTTACTTCAGAATCTGACGACAGTGATTACTCAAATATTAAAAAAATCAGTAATACAAGAAATAATATAACATTTAAACATGACGATATATTAATTGCATCCAATTATACGGCTAATTATATTAAAAGCAACCTCAGATTACCCTCAACAGTAAAGATAAATAATAAATATATAAATATGAATGATTTTTTATATCTTATGTGTAATAGTATTAATTCAACTAATGATGTTAATTATTTTTCATTTAATTATGTAACAAGTACTAATGGTACAAATAAACCTCAGCTTAACCTGAATAGATATAATTATACTAAATTATCAAATAGTATAATAAATTGTTATTTAACAAATAATCGAAATCCTAAAAATATTATAATTAATAATTGTACTATGTCCTTTGAGGATTGTGTTTATTTTTATTCAAGAATATTATCATCAAAAGTATATCATAATATGACCATGCCTAATAAAATGTCTATTGTTGCATTATACAACTTTGATTATTCTAAAGATCAAACATCATTAATATCTACAAGTTCTACTCCATTAACTGTAAATATTACAAAAAAGATATTAAGTAATTCAAACTATGAAATTACATTTAAAAGCTCTGAAGATTGTACTATATATTATACAATAAATGGAACAAAACCAACTAGTAACGATATTAAATATACTAAATCTTTCAAAATTACAAATACTACTAATTTACAATATTTTGGTATAAAAAACAATGGTGAAAAGACGCCAATATTATCATATGGAATAAATAGAAATGCAATTGCATATATAACAAATAAACCAACACAGGATAATTCAAATTATATCCTTTCCTTATCATCTACTGCAAATAGTAAAATATACTATACTATAAATGGTAGAAAACCAAACACAAACAGTACACAATACAAAAATCCAATCATGATAAATAACTACACAATACTCAGATATTTTACCTAAATCTTGAAAACAATAAAACAAGCCCAGTATACTATTATAAAATAATAAATCCAACACCTTATGTAACTGTATTAAACAAAACAGATGTAAGAGATAATTACCAAAATATTACAATTATAGCAAACAAACCTGGAATAATATATTACACAAGAAACGGAACAACTCCAACAATAAATGATAAAAAATATACAGCTAATCAAATGGAATTATCAATAAAAACCCAACTAAAAACCATACTTGTAGATAAACAAAACAAACAGTCAAGTATGACATTCTATCAAGCACCCAAAATAATCACACCCACTGTAGGTATAGTAAATTCCTTATGGGATGATAATAATAAACAAATAATAAATATATTAACAAGTAACAATTATAAAAGAATATATTATACAACAGATAATTCCAATCCAAAAGATAGTGGAACTAGAAAAATTTTTGCTGAAGATTATATGAGTCAAGGCATATCCTTAAAGAATGGGACAATATTCAAATATCTATAATATCAGATGAAGATTACTCATCAGAAGTATTCACATACAAAGTTCCGAAAAACCCATATGAAAAAACAACGGCAAAAATCATTAATACAACAAATGTTTGGAATAATGGACAACAAAGATTTATGATTCAATTTAACCAACCAGTATCATATACAGTTGAATTATATAAAAATAACACCTTAATATATAATGAATATACTTCAGAATATACAATAGATAAAACATATAATGTTATAATTTCGTATAAATCACAATATGAAATGAGAAAAGAAATTGAATATAACATAGCAAATGGTCAAAGAACTAGGATGAGATATACTTATTTAATA
>SUTR01000128.1 GCA_015062825.1 Methanosphaera stadtmanae | reverse complement strand
GTGATTTTGTTAGTGATGCTACTGGTAAGGAGAGTATTCTTTTCCCTATAGCAACAGATACTGATATGTTCAATGAGGAGGTAAAATCAAGCGATGAGTTCTCATGCGACTATTGTTTCACAGGTAGCTACTGGGATGCAAAACGAGAAATTATTCAATGCTTAAATCCGGCAATACTTGATTATAGTTTTAATTTATACGGAGCAAACTGGGATAAAATAGATAAATTGTCTGACTTTAATTATGGATTTGTAGGGTATGATGATTTACCACGTTTATATGCTTCAACAAAAATAGTATTGGATGATGCAAATCATGTAACACGTAAATATGGGTCTGTTAATAGTCGAGTATTTGATGCATTAGCTATGGGAAAATTGGTGTTAACTAATGGTTCCTTAGGTAATAATGAAATATTTGATGGAGAAATTCCAGAATATCATTCCCAAAAACAATTAAACAGTTTGTTAGGATTTTATTTAGAGAATCCTATTGTTTATGAAAAGAAAGTTAAACAACTACAAAAAATAGTTCTAGAAAAACATACATATAAACATCGGGCAGAAACATTCAAGCAAACACTCGAAGATTATATAAATAAGAAAAAGATTGCAATCAAGATACCTGCTCCATCATGGGAAGAATCTCATAAGTGGGGAGACTTCTACATGGCCTTAGGACTTATGAAGGAATTTAACAAAAAAGATTATTTTGTAAAACTGCAGGTACTTCCTGAATGGGATACAAATGGTGATGCAAATATGGATATGGTGCTGGTTCTCAGAGGATTATCCGAGTATACTCCTAAATTAGAACATTATAATATCATGTGGAACATATCCCATCCGGATGTTGTAGAATTACAGGAATATGAATTATATGACCACGTGTTTATTGCCTCTCAGAAATGGGCTGATACTGTATCATCTAGGGTTAATGTTCCTGTTGAATGTATGTGGCAGTGTACTGATACTGATAGGTTTTATCCTGATTATAGTCCTGAATATCATCATGAGTTGTTGTTTGTTGGTAATTCACGTAAGGTACATCGTAAGATTCTCAAGGATCTTCTTCCAACAGAACATGAACTTGCAGTATATGGAGCTGACTGGGAAGATTTAATAGATGATAAGTATATTATAGATGAATTTATAGATAATAAGCAATTAAGAAAAGCTTATTCATCATGTGATATATTACTAAATGATCACTGGGAAGATATGAGAATAAAGGGATTTATATCTAACAGGGTATTTGATGCAATTGCATGTGGTGCTACTGTAATCTCTGATGATATACAGGGACTTGAGGAACTCTTCCCTAAACGAGTTTATATGTATGATTCTGAAGATTCATTAAATGAATTAATAGATGAGATATTGGAAAATCCTAAGAAATATGACATTGACATCATTAAAAAACATACATTTAAACAAAGAGTCGAAAAAATATTAAAAATTTGGAATTAACATAATATTTGACAAAATTATTTTTTGATAAAAAAAGTAGTGCTCCTTTATCAAATGCTCTAACAATAAAAAAAGTTTAACAGAATAATATTATTCTGTTTTACAAAGTCTTATTTTTTTTAGTCTAATACATTGCTTATTCCTGCATATGTAATAAATTGACTGAATTTTTCTTTAGGAACTACTTGTATATTTCCTTTATTAAACTGATCAAGTGCAGTAGATATAAGTTCTGGTTTTTTGCCGTTTTTCTGTGCAGCTTCTTTGATACCATCAGCTAAACCTTCAACAGCATCTCCACGTGTTGCACCATTTTCAGATTGATCTTCACGTAAAAAATCAATAGAACTTGTTTTAACTTCTTCACCATTTGAGTATACTGGACCTACTGCTTTTATTAATGCATCGATAGCATCCGGTGTTACAACCATCACAATATCACTCTTAAGACCTGTATGGTATTCAACAATTTCTTGTGCTGTTTTTGTACCCTCTTCTAGATTTTCACTCCATAATGAGTCATGTAAATAAACAACACTAAGTCCTTCTGCTC
The DNA here is from genome assembly GCA_015062825.1 of Methanosphaera stadtmanae. Classification (GTDB taxonomy): domain Archaea; phylum Methanobacteriota; class Methanobacteria; order Methanobacteriales; family Methanobacteriaceae; genus Methanosphaera; species Methanosphaera stadtmanae_A. Next base: position 618 of record SUTR01000128.1, on the reverse strand, counting down.
GCATGCTGTCACTTGGCTGTTTAGTTGGATGAGTTAATCCTCCAGGATATACTTTTGTTATGTTTCCAAGATGACCATCCTTTAAATTAACAACAAATGCCATGTCAACAGCACCTATTCCTGGCCGGTTTTCTGAAGGATCAGTACATAACAATAAGATGTTATGTTCTCCAGCAAATGCGGCTTTGCCTTGTTGATAATTACTAAGGAAATAAGCACCTATTGCTACTAATATAACAATAATAGCAATTAATAATATTTTCTTTTTTGAAACCATATTATTCACATTTCTCTAAATTTATAATATTATGTTTAATTTTTATAAGTATTATTCTTATGTATTCCTAAGAACATTTTTAATCTATGAATTAAATAGATATTAATTAATTATATTGGGGGAGATGAATCCATTGTTAATACCACAACGCATTAAAGATACTGATGAATTTGATAAATTACGATTAATAAGAAATCATGTTATAGATTCTAAGAATATTGTAAAAAATAAAATATCTAATAAAATTAAAGAAATCAGAAGACCTAAGCGTATTTTGTCTGATGAGGAGAAGGAGTATTTGGCTGGTGTTATTGAGGATGTTGATTTGTCTAGTGTTCCTG
>SUTR01000127.1 GCA_015062825.1 Methanosphaera stadtmanae | reverse complement strand
TTACCAATATTTGTATTACAACCAACTGATAAATTATTAAATATTTAATATTGTGGACTGTATTTCGGACACTCCCAATTAATTGAACGAATAGAGAAAAAAATATTAAAATTATCTGAAAATCCATATTTATGTGCAGAAAAATCTTTTAGAAGTCTAAAATGTCCAAAATGTAAAAAAACTAGAATTGGAGATTATCGTGTTATTTATTATATCTCAGATAAAACAGGATATGTAGAACTAATTGATATTGGTCTTCGGAAGAATATTTATAAGAAGTGGGATTAATCTCTTTACAAATTTTGATTTAGATTAAAATTTATTTTTTTTTTATTAAATAATATAACGCCGTTATATTAGTATTTGATAAAATATACATGCAAATCAAATCTTTATTTAGAAGAATTAAGATATAAATTTCCTATGTGAATTCTTTACATTACTTTGATTAACATAGCATAACCCATAGTAGTATCAATCTGAACATGTCCCAACAATTTCTGTACATCTTCAATAGGCATTCCTTTATCAATAGCCATAGTGGCAAGAGTTCTTCTAAACTTATGTGGATGAACTCTCTTATTAAATTTAGATTTTAGACCCAATTCTCTTATACGTGTCTCAACACCTGTTATTCCTAACCTTTCATGTGGTTTATTTAATGTAACAAACAATGCGGGATTATTATCATCACGTGATTTTATATAATCAAGTAAATGAATCTTAGTACGAGCATCAAAGTATACTATACGTTCATTTTCTCCTTTACCAAATACTACACATTCACGTTCATAGAAATCAATGTCGTTAATATTTAAGTTAACAAGCTCACCAACACGTACCCCTGTAGAAATTAATAATTCTACCATGGCAAGATCTCTTTTTTCATCACAAGCATCACGGATTTTTTCTAAATCCTCATCAGTTAATGTATCCTTAATTACACGACCCTGTTTTACTTTATGAATTCGTCGAACTGGATTTTTAATAATATAATCTTCCTCCTCAAGCCACGAAAAAAAGCTAGAAAATATTCTACGAATATTATCCAAAGTAACCTTCGAAGAATTTCGTTCTTTTCTATGATTCGACAAAAATTCCCTTAAATCATCTGTTGAAATATTCAACACATCTTTATCCACTTTATTTAACATAAACTGAATAGTACTTCTATAATATCCTACTGTCTTTTTAGAACAACCTTCAACCTGCTTAGCAGATAAAAATAAATTCAATAATTTAGAATTATGTCCCTTATAATCATTATCATCAAATTTTTTTAGTTCAACCTGTTTAACATTATCAAAACAATCCAATAATATTTTAAACAATATATTCTGCTGTTTATCGTTCAGATATGATTTCATCTTACTTTGTATATCTTTAATTAATTTAGTCTTCATATTTTATACTGTGTAAAAAACTCGGCGATAAATCTTTTCATAATCTAATTAATTATTGTTTATTTGGGAATTCAATTCAATTTTTTCTTCAATAGAATTTAATAGTAATCCAATATTTTTTTTGAATATTTAATGGGGGTATTTTGAATTTATATTTTTTAATTGTTTTTGGAGATGTGTGCCTTACAGTAGATCCAGTAGCTGTTGAAACAATATAATACTGGTATTCTTTATTCCTTAATAACCAATATAAAAAATTATAATCTATGTTTTCATTTATATCAGTGATTAAACCTATCCTTTGATTATGTAAATATATTAAATTAGGAGTATATGGTATTTTAGCAGAAAAACCTAAAGTATCTCCTTCTTTACTTAAATCAGTCATAGTAACTATAATATCTCCGGGTTTCAACACAAAATCATTAGGGATAGGTCCATCATAATATTTTAGTTTATCTGATTTAAATCCACCACCTATGTTAAAATTTCCAGGAGTTAATAAAATATTCTTTGTTGGAAAATCAGAAAAATATTCGCCTTTAAATCCATACCCATGTTTGATATCACATAAATCACCAAGTTTAGTATATTGCCATTCATTTTTCATAATCTCACCATTAAATAAAGATTTAAAAAAATCTGTTTAAACTAGAATTTGAAATAAACAATAATTTAGAACAACTTATTGATTTATTAATTAAATATTATTTTATTGATAAAGAACCATTTAAACACGAAAAATTATTGCATACTGAATTAGGAGAATTTCCTGAAAAATGGGTTATATCTACTTTGGAAGAAGTAGCAAAATTATCTGCAGGTGGAGATAAACCTGAAATATGTTATGATAAAAAATCCAAAGAATATCCATATCCTATTTATTCCAATGGTTTGGATCAAAATGGATTATATGGTTATACAAATAAATACAAAATCAATGAAGAAAGCGTAACTGTATCAGCAAGAGGAACTATTGGTTTTGTATGTTTAAGACATGGACCTTATGTCCCAATTGTACAGTTAGTGACAATAGTGCCTAAAAAAGATAAAATAAATGCCAAATACTTGTATTTATATTTAAAAAGACTTCATATAACAGGAACTGGAACCACCCAACAACAATTAACAGTACCTGATTTTAAAAAGACGAAGATTATAGTCCCTCCATTTAAAATAATAAAACAATTTACAGATATTATCAAACTATTTTATGAAAATTTATGGGATAATGAAATA
>SUTR01000023.1 GCA_015062825.1 Methanosphaera stadtmanae | reverse complement strand
AAATAATATATAAATTTATAAGTCACTTAAAAATATAATATAATAAAAAAGTAAAATTGTAAGTGACTTAAAAATAAATTTTATAAAAAAAGAATATTATAACTGACTAAAAAAAATAGATAAAAAAATATAACTAAAGAAAGAATAACAAAATATTCTTTCTCATATAAATTTAAGCACTAACAATGAGTGTTTTAGTATCTGATAGTTTATCATAACCTGGTGCGGTAAATGATACTGTAATATTATAGCTTCCTGCCTTCATATTCTCAGGAATAGTGTATTCAACACTAACACATCCATTTACTACCTTAGCATAGATTACCTTACCGTTAGTGTCTTTTACTGTTTTACCGTTTACTTTGAATACTACTTTACCAGTATTTACTGAGTTGTAATTGAATGTTGCTGTTAAGTTGATTGTTGAATTTGTGGTAGCTGTTTTATCTTCTGTTGTAATTGTTAGTTCTTTTGGTGTGATTGTAATGTTTTGTTTCTGGCTTGACATTTTTGTTAGCTCAGTTGATCCTGAGTAAACTGCTTGTATTGTTATTCCATTTTTTCCCCAATCATCTGGAATTTCATAGTTTTCAATTGTTGCCATACCATTTACTACTTTTGCATAGATTACCTTACCTTTAGAGTCTTTAAGTGTTTTACCATTTACTTTAAAGGATATTTTTCCTTTGTTAATTCTTGTTAATGTTTCTTCACCTACAGTTATTCTTGCTGTTATATTAGTATTTTGTCCGGCCGTTAGTGTTAATGAATCTATTATAAGTGTTGGTGATTCGTTTATAGTTATAATAGTGTTGTTTGTTTGATTGTCAAATATCAGATAGTTTTCTAGTTTTACAGTTATAGTTTTTTTACCCTCAGTTGTTGGTGTATAATTATATACATAGTTTCCTTCATTGCTTGTTATTACCTCAGTAGTTTCTTCTTCATTGTTTATTATTAATTTTACATAAGGTAAAGAATTGTTTTGAGAGTCTTTTACGGTTATAGTTATTGGTATTGTATGATTTATTGTTGTAGTGTCATTTGATTTAATTTCTAGAGTTGTAGTAGTATATTGGTTATATTTTACTGTAATATCCTCACCAGCACTACTATTAACAGATTCATCCCCAACATGATTTCTTGAAGTTAAATTGTTGTATAATATTGTAATGTTGGTACTGTTTAAATCTATTGTGTAATCATGATTTGTTGTATTTATTATGTTTCTTGTTATGAGTATGTTGTCTGATTTTGTAAGAAATATTCCACGTCCCTTTGTCATGTTGAATGTATTGTCTGTTATATTTATTCCATCTGATAAATAAGCATAAACACCCACTGTTCTGCTGACAATATAGTCTACTGTTCCATCAGTTCTGTTTGTTGTTCCTACACAGGTTATGTTATTATTGTTTATACTGCTGTTGTATCCTATTATTCCAATTGCCATTGGAGCAGTACCGTTGTTGTACATTTTATTATCTGAAATGTTTAAGTCAATTGCCCCAAAGACTTCTATTGAATATGTTTGACGTGCACTGGCATAAATTGTATTATTTATGATATTGTTATGCTTTACAGTTGTACGGTTTGGATTATATATTCCACCTACATAGTTTCTATCCTCCAGTACCACTGCATATACTACTGCATAGTTTCCCCATGGTGCTTTGTTGCTAGTGCAAGTAACGTTAAAATAGTTGTCTCTTATTGTATTATTATGAATTGTTCCTCTTGCAAAGTATACTGCATTGGCATATGCCTTTGATTGTATTGTAATATTATTATTTGATACTAGGTTATTGCTGCTTCTTACTACTAATCCATAACTATATCCTGTCGTGTTGTTTATTGTTATGTTATTGTTTGTGAATGTCAAATTTCTTCCACTGCAAAATACACCATATGTTGAATAATAAGCTTTAGATATCACCCCATTACCAATTACAGCAATATTATTATTGTTAAATATCACCTCAGGACTTGTAATCATCACCGCTAATTGTTGTGGAATACCATATCCTCCATCCCAGTCAATAAGACTTTCTTTAAGTATTGCATTTATAGTACAATTTTCAATTAACGCCTTAGTATTAATATGTAATGGCACTGCATTGTTTTCACTACTAGGAGGTTGATTAATTGTTAAATCAACTGTATCATTTCTTTCAGCAGTAATTGTAACATTATCCATAATCAACATATTTGTTAAATCATTTATTTGAACATATTTCTCATCAGTATAATTACTATCATATACAAAGTTAATATTTTCAATTGTCACCTGATTAAATCCATTTATATATGTTTTTAAGTTGTGTAAAGTTAAATTATCATGACCAATCAATCGTATATTAACGTTATTATACTCCTGTGATTCATCCATCAATGTCAAATAGTTTATATTTGAAGGAATATCATATATGTTTAATGTAATATCAGTACCAGTTGATAATATATCTGTATTAATGAATATTTCATCATCTTCTACATTAAATGTTTGATTAATATTATTGGAGGTAATATTAAAGCTTTGAGGATTATCTGTTTTTTTAATATCCTTTTTTTCTGTTTGAACTTCTTTATTTTCCTTTAAATATTGACTATTTAAATTATTATTACAATCCAATTTTAAAGCATCTGCCGTAATAATAGAATTATCTTCACAGATAATCATTTTTAGACTATCCGATTCACTAGTACAATTACTAGCAAAGCTAACAGATAATAATGTGAAAGTAATTGTTATTAAAATTAGAAGTTTAATGTGGATTTTCATTTTTTTCCACCACCATATATTGACTTACAAAAATTCCATAAAAAAATGAAAATAGGAAAAAATAACTGTTAAAAAACATTTTTACCTATTTTTAAAATCATTCTGTGATTGTAAGTGTTTTAGTATTTTCTAAAGAATCATATCCTGGTGCAATAAATACAGCAGTTATATTATAATCTTTTACATTAAATGAATCGGGTATGGTGTATTCAACATTAACTGTGTTGTTTACTACTTTAGCATAGACTACTTTACCATTTTCATCTTTGACAGTTTTACCGTTGATTTTAAAAACTACTTTTCCAGTGTTTATTACATTACCATTGTCTGTTATTGTTGCTTTGAGTGTGATTTTATCTCCTGCTTTTGCAGTTACACTTTCAGTGGTGAATGTTGGTTCTTCCTTATTTATTGTGATGTTTGCTTTTTCACTTGTGAGTTTGCCACATTCTGTGGATCCAGAGTATACTGCCTGTATTGTTGAACCTTCATTCCATGAATCTGGTATCATATAGTTTTCTATTGTAGCTGTACCATTTACTACTTTTGCATAGATTACCTTGCCGTTAGCGTCTTTTAGTGTTTTACCATTGACTTTGAATGTTACTTTTCCTTTTGAGATGTTTTTCATTTTTTCTTCACCGGAGTAAATACTTGCAGATATTGTTTTATTTGTATTTACTGTAAATTCAATAGTATCAACTATTAAAGTTGGTTCTGGCTGTTTTTCTATTGGTTCATTGTTTTGAACAACATTATTTTCTCCAGTAATTAATACTGCATCATTACCTTTGTACTCTTTAGCAATTAATACATTGTTTTGAACAGCATTGTTGTTACCGATTAATTCCACTGCATAATCATAGTTAGTGGTAATCGTATTATTCTCAATAATTCCATTATCAGTAGCTAATTGAATACCTCTAACATTATTAAGATTAAAAGTATTTCCTTTAAATATAACTGTTTGATTATCTGCTAATCCAAGATTAGTGAAGAAATATGGATATTCATCTTCATTTTCTGCTAATGAATTAATGTTAAATGTACAATTTATGATAGTAAAATTACCACTTCTTGGAGAATGATCTTGTAGTGTATCTGAACCTAATAATTGTACAGAATAATTTACAGTATCCCATCCATTAGAATATGTTTTAATATTTCTTGGTAATTGAATATTAAATGTACAATCTTCTAATGTTAAATTATCACCGTTTACTGCACAATAATGATTATCATAGTTCAAATTAATGACATCTAACTGATCTTCACTTATATTTATATTATAAACTAAGTTCTTTACAGTTGAATTTCCAGTGAATTTCAATAAATCAAAACCATGTGCCTGTGATATATAACCTAACTCATCATATTCTACCCAGAAATAGTCCTCATCACAATTAATTGTAATATTTCCATCTGAATAAAAATTATAATTTGATTTTAAAGAGCTAGTGTAAAGTTCATTGTTTATAGAAACATTACTCATAAAATGAACAGTAACATTTGCATTACCTTCACATGAGAAAGTCTGGTTGGATGGCAAGTAATAAATGTTAAGTATTACATTTTTCCCTTTGAGATTTGTAAACCAATTTCTTTTTGAGTCATCTTCACGTATTACGGCAGTTTTAAATATTCCTGTAGGTAACACTTCATTAAAATTATCTTCAGTAATATTTACTTCCCATGTATTATCATCGATATATGTACCATAATAATACTCCACATTCTGTGTTGAAGGATTGGCAGATTTGAGTGTATTTGTGGTTTTAATTAATACTTGAGCATTGTTTCCACTTTGACAACATGTTCCTCCACAATTGCATGATTGGAAGTTGCCATTAGTTGTTCCAATAATATTTCCCCCACAGTTATATGTAGGATTTGCTACAGTTAAAATGTTTACTACACTTATGTTGTTATCTTTAAGATGACAGTTTGATAAGTTTACATTCACTGTTACTGTAGATGCATTATTTTCTTTGAAACATATATCATTAGATAAGTTTACAGTATTTAAGAATTTGTTTCCTGTAACATTTGCATGTCCAACTATAATACTTACCCCATTAATAATATTGTTATTTACTTCACTATAATTACCTGTAGAGAATTTACCTGTAATATTATTATTTATATATTTATTTCCATGATAAGATACATTATGTGTATCTTCTGGATCTGTTTCAGTATCATAACTGCCAGCCCATATTGTTGTAACGGCATAGGTGTAACTGTTTGATATATTATTGTTGAGTATTGTATTATTTGCTCCACTTAGGGATACTGAGTAACAGAATATTCCGTTGTTTGTTGCGGTAATATTATTGTTACTAATCGTATTATGACTATTGTTGGTAATTCCATTTGCATTTGTGTTACCACCATAATTATTTAAGTATACTAAATTACCTACATTACCCGTGCCAGTAATGTTGTTATTATCAATTATACAATCTTTAGCCCAAGTTAATACTAGAGTACTATATCCACCATTTGATGTAGTGATAAAATCACTATTCTTAACCGTGATATTTATTGATCCATCACGTATAGCAAATGAACCAGTACCTTGACCAAGACCAGTTTGACTATTTACTGCAGTTATATTATCAAATACAATGTTTTGGCTAGTGTTAACAAATACTTGTGTATTATAAAATTTAAGATCTGTGATATTTGAACCAGCAGCAGTACTAATGAAGTTTAATGACTGTTTACTATTAGAACTAGTAGTTATATGCAATTCATGATTATTACCATTAATATTGATAGGTTTATCTATTATGTATGATGTTCCAGTCGTAGTAACATCACCACCAAATACTATATTATCTCCTTCATTTACATTAGAAGCTAATCCAATACTTGTGAATAATGAATCCCAATCTTCATCATCATTAACAGTATGATCCGTAGGTGGATTATTCTTTAAATTTTTACTTTCTTTTTTAATTATATTATTCTCCGTATTTTCTATATTATTATCAGAACTTGTTTGTACAACTTCTTGTGTTGCTAATTGACTTGAAGTACTAGTAGATGTAACCATGTCACTAACACTGTTATCAGTTGTATTATCCGCTGCATTAACAGCAGATACAGCAACAAGTAATGAAATTATTGTTAATACAAAGAATATACTTTTTATATTCTTATTCATTTTTATCACCCTATATTTATTATAATAAACTTTATATGAAAAATAGAAATAAATTGTAAATATTTGATTAGTATATATTTAAGAGTTATTTTTTAATTATTTTAATTTTTAAAATAACTTTTTAATTATCGTTAATTTTAAGATTTATTAGATAAATTTTATAATTTTTCATATTATATTTACTACAATAATATATATTAATTTTTAAAAATATATAATTATGCTTTAAATCATGGAAAATATTCACTAATATTAAATTATTACTTTATAATTAATAATAAGAAAATATAAAAATAAGCAGATAAAAAGAATTATGAAAAAGTTTACAATACATCATAAATATTAAAATTAAATTGAAACGATAATTAATAAAAAAAATAGTAGAATAAAGAAAAATAACAAATTTTCCCTCTTCTATAAATTTAAGCACTAACAGTAAGTGTTATAGTATCTACTAATTTATCACAACCCGGTGTAGTAAAAGATACGGTGATATTATAGCTTCCTGCCTTCATATTCTCAGGAATAGTGTATTCAACACTAACCGTTCCATTTACTACTTTAGCATAGATTACTTTACCGTTTGCATCTTTAACTGTTTTACCGTTTACTTTGAATACCCCTTTACCAACATTAACCGGAGTACTCCTCAGATACTGTAGCTGTAAGTGTAATGTTTTCACCCCTAGATGACTGCACATCACTTGTAGATATACTTGGAGTTGATTACATTATAGAAATTAAGTCATTCATTAGGATAAAAAAAATTAGAAAAAATATCATAAATAAACTCTATTAATCCCTTTAACCTTATCAAAGTCATTATCAAATGAAACTATATTATTAACATTATATTTTTCCATTGACTGTATTATAGTACAATCACCATAATTAACACTAAAATTATAATATTTACACAAATCAAGAGCATTATTATACTCTGATACATCCAAATAATAAACTTTATCCATAGAATAAATTAAATCTATAATATCCAAACATTTAGCTTAATAACGTTTCTTCTTCAAATTATTAAAAATTTCCAAAATTACGGTAGAATTAATCAATGTTCTTTCATTATCAATAAACTCCAATAATTTTAAAGATTCATCATGTTTTTTAGCTTTAACATTCATTAAAGCAATAATATAACAACTATCAATAAAAAACACTTTAATAACCTCTATAAGCCGATTTTTTCTCTTCAACAGGATCAATTGGCTCATCATTATCAATTAAATTAACAAATGATTTTAAATTATTTCCTTCAGGTTTATCATATGACAATAATCTTTCAATATCCACAATACTTTTAATATTAACCAGAGTATCTCTCCTAATTCCTTCAATAACATACCTATTAACTAAATCAATTTGTTTAACACCTAATTTAGCACTCTGTATCTTTAATTGTTGCTTAACATCTTCATTAATTCTAATTGTAGTAGTCATTTTAATCCCTGATATTATTATTGATAATGAGAATGTTGGATAATTTGTTTGATCTTTTTTTTGAATATTAAAAGGGTGTGTGACAATTATTTTATTATCTGAATTGTGTATATTATATTCTATATTAAACATAATATCAAGTCATGTTTGATAATTATGAACATAGTCTTAAGAAAATCTTACTAAAAAATCTTTAAACTGAATTGTTGGAGGTTCTCATTCTTTTTATTCTGTTTTTTTCTTGTATATCTTTTTTGTATTTTTTGTTATTTTTTTCGTATATTAATATACTTTAATATCAATAACCAAAAAAAAGAAATGATTAAAAAATATACTTTACTAAGAAATACTAACAGCAATATTTTCATTATTACAAGGAATATGAGACTCATTTTCAACTAATTCTACAAGTGGAAGAATATTCTTATTTCCTAATGTTAATAAAATCTCAACTATAATTTCCATATCTGTTACAGTAATTTTCATATGAACTTTATGAACATCTTCCAAAAAACTTTTCTCAACATTAAAATTAGAACTAGCATTTAAAATTTCAATAGCCCTAGGATAACCATTAGTATCTATTTCCATTAAAAAATCTTCATTAATTTGTATAACCTTTTCATATTCATATTCAACAGGAAATGCAATAAATAATGAATCAGTACTTACATCATATGTATAAACATCATATTTAACCATACAAAAAACACCTCTAATAAATTGTAATTAAACGCACCTGATAATTTTCTTCAATCTGAATAATAATAGTTAACATTTGATCCAATGGTTCACAATAATAATATAACATAAAACGATTATGTCCCTTGGCTTTGGTGATTCTAGTATCTTTTTAATTTAAATATTTCATATAATAACTAGAAACATCCAATTTCCTACCTTTCAACCTAACATCAAAATGTGGAGAAATTATCACATCATTTTGGTGTAATTTTACTTAAAATTTCCCTACATTCCCCAAATACTGAAAATAATAACTAATTCCTCCAAGATTAAATATCCAACTAATCTATAAATATATTCATAATAATTATTAAATATATGCATCCATAAACCAAAGCTAATTAATAACCACGCTAAAAATAGCATGACTACTTAACATGCCACCATCGACATGATATGAGGTTTAACATGAAAAACAAATTGATTGCATATCTAATACCTCCAAAAAACTTTTTTTAATATATTTAATGTTATATACAGTAAACTATATAATTTTACACTATATAAGATTAAATACATACAAAACCCCCATTTAATCAGAATATACATATTCTTCTAGATAACTAACAACAAATAATAAACAAATACTCCACTAACAACAATTGCCAAAATTAAAAATAAAATTAAATAACATCATAAGAAAATTTTCCAATATCATAATAATACCCTTAAATAAAAACAACAAAACCCTATGACATACATCAAAAACATCATATATCAACCAAAACGAAAAATCCAATATATATTTATAATTACAAAAGAAAATATTTAAAAAAAATAGATACTATAAACAGATACAAAAAAAACAATAAAAACATATCGAAAAAAAAAATTAAAAAATAGAAGAAAGAATAATAAATATCCTTCCTTATATAACATTAAGCACTAACAGTAAGTGTTTTAGTATCCACTAGTTTATCATAACCTGGTGCGGTAAATGATACTGTAATATTATAGCTTCCTGCTTTCATATTCTCAGGAATAGTGTATTCAACACTAACAGTTCCATTTACTACCTTAGCATAGATTACTTTACCGTTTGCATCTTTAACTGTTTTACCGTTTACCTTGAATACTACTTTACCAACATTAACCGGAGTACTACCCTCAGATACTGTAGCTGTAAGTGTAACTGTTTCACCTTTAGATGCTGTAACATCACTTGAAGTTATTGATGGTGTGTCTTTGGTTACAGTTAAGTTAGCACTAGTTCTAAGTGCTTCACACTTTGATGAACCACTATAAACAGCTTGGATTGTAATGTTGTCTTTTGCCCAACTTGATGGTACTTCATAGTCTGTGATTGTTGCAGTACCGTTTATTACTTTTGCATAGATTACTTTACCGTTTGCATCTTTCAATGTTTTACCATTTACTTTGAATACTACTTTTCCACCATTGATATCAGTTGCTACTTCATCACCCATGTAAATGCTAGCACTGATTGCTGTAGTTTCACCAACGGTAAATTCTGTTGTATCTACTTTAAGTACTGGTTCAACTATTACTGGTTCATCTCCACCATCGGTTATGGTGTTGTCTTCACCTTCATCAAGCACACTGTCTACTCCTGTTAATTCAGTTGCTTGTAAATTGTTACCACTTATTGTATTTTCTGCACTATCAGCATCAAGAGTAATTGTGTAGGTGCTTGTTGTTGTAATGTTGTTGTTTTGAATAGTGTTTTGAATTCCACCAATTACTTCAATAGCAGCAGTGTCTGTATTGAATGTGTTTTCTTCAACTACAACATCACTAGCATCTTTTATTATAACAGCTTTATTTATAGTGTTGTTTTTCACATTAATATTAGACGTGTTAATGTACAAGTTACCGTTTAATGTTAAACCAGTGATGTTAGATCCTTCAGAACCGGCAATAAATGTGATATCTGCACTGAATGGACTGTAATCATAACTAGTTATATTAACTGGTTTGTTAATAATTATCGGCTTGTTATAATTATTATATTCATTATTAAGAGCATTATACTTTCTCAATACAAAAGTATTACCTTCTGAAACTGAATCAGACATAATGTTTGTTGTAGAATCAAAATAGGTATTATATTGCATACTTTCAAATGTAAGAATATTTTCTGTTTCTGACAATATAGTAGAATTTATCAAAGTTAACCTATTAGGAAATTTAGAAGTGAATATAACCGTATTTATTAATTGAATCCTACTATTTATTTGAGAATATGGGATATATGAGTCCACCACTATAGCATTCATCCCAAACAGTACCCTATATAAAAATGTATTTTCTGAAACAAATTTAAACTTAGGATTATCTGCTGTGACTCCATCAACAATTAATACTGGTGCAACATTGGTTAAATTAAAATCAGTACTGTCAATTATTATATAATCATCATTTGGATTTTTTAGTGTAATTGTAACACCATATGGGTCCATTACTCCATAATCTGAAAAATTTTCAATATTAATGATTAAAGGGTTGGACTCATCTTTTTTAAGATTTTTATTAACCATAGCATATTGAACAGGTGCAGTATAAGGAATATTATTATTTACTATATTAAGAATATTTAAGTTATTTACAGCCCCATTTCCATAGTATGTTACCCCATTTGTATTATAGACATATAATTCATTGTTATTAACATTATTGTTTGCAGAGTTTTCATCTAATGTTATTGCATATGTTGTTGTAGTTGTACTTGTTTCGGTTATATTAATTTGATTGTTGCTAATTGTGTTGGTGTTTCCGCTGATTACTATTATTCCCACATTTTGTGCTGGTATTGTTTCATAGTAATTGTTAATTGATTCTTGGTTACAGGTTATGTTGATTTTGTTATGGTTGTATTGGTTGTTGTTTGATGCATTTGTTGCTATTCCTAGTCCACGTTTAGCATTGATTGTAATATTATTGTATTCTATGTGATTATTTGCTCCCATGTAATTTTCTATTCCATATCCTACATTAGCCATGAGGTTTATATAATTGTATTGTACATGGTTATTAGAGTTTTGGTTTGTAGTTGCAAGTATTATTCCATATGATAATGCTTCTTGATTTGATGCAAGTCCAATTGTATTTATTGTTGTTGCAGTAATATTGTTATAATTGATATTTGAACCTTTTGATGTTGATGCATCTATTCCAGCAGTATATACTTGTCCTGTTACTGTGATTCTATTTTCTGTAATGTCTAAATTATTCACATTATCATTACACATTATAGCATAATTGTATGTTGATCCACTAGCAGTTATTGTATTATCGTTTACATGGCTACTGTTAGTTTGATTTCTTAGTATTATAGCAGGCATGGTACTGCCACTTTGATAAGGTGTACTTGCTGAGATAGCTATGGTGTTATTAGTTATGTCAAGATTTTTTGAACTGTCACTAACTATTGCTCCGACTGATGGAACACTGTACCATACTGTTTGAGCATCATCCCCTTCACCAATTGTATAATTATTCCAATTCATAGATTTAGATGGTGCATTAACAGTTAATTCAACATTTTGAATTAAAGCTCCTGTAACATCTTTTAAATAAATACCAAATGTATCTTCATTATTTGTATTAGTAATAGTTAAAGCACTATTTGTTACTGTTAAATTATTTCTACCAATAGCATTAACTATATAATTAGCATGTCCTGCACTAGTAGTTATATCTAAATTATTTAGTGTCACATAGTTACCAGCAACATTAATAGCCACATCATTCAATGTAACTCCATCAGTACCAGTTACAGTAACATCAGATTCTACTGTCCAGTTTTTATTAGTATAACTGTTCACATTTTCAGATGTGATAACTACATCTTCTGTAATACTAATATCATTACTTGTTTCATCTAAATTATTATCTTCTTGCACATATTTTTGTGCTACTCCATTTTGTGCATTACTTGCCTGTTCTACTTGAGGTACTTCAACAGCAACTGTAGCATCATCTGCCACATCTGCTGCACTTACAACTGTAAGCCCTACAAATAAAATCAAAACAAATAAACTTAACTTATTTAATTTCATTCAAATCACCTAAATAATACATGAATTAAATTTTCAGATAATTAAAAACATGTATCATCGTATAATTCAATATAATAAAATTTAAAATACTTTATTTGAATTCACTAAGCTAATAAACAATTTAAAAATATTTTATATAAAATAAAAAATTTTACTTAGTTTAAACTTCATATATCTTTAAAAAGAATATAATTTTAATTAAATAAATTTTATCATATAATTAATATTATATGCACAAACCTAATAAAAGTTATGTTTAAAAACAGAAATGGCATAATGTAAAATCATATAAGCTTTATTGGAAAATAAAAAATAATTAAACAAATCATAGCCAAATAAATTAATCACCAATAATTCAAATTAAAAAAAAAAGATATGAAAATAAAAAAAAATCATATTCCAATTTAACCAGTTACTGTTAAAACTTAACTTGAGCATACAATTGCTAACCCCTTAATTAATAGAAAAAAAATTTTAGAAGATTATACACAAAATATTACAATGCTGTCAACTTAATTTTTGATTTGTGTTGTTTAGTTTTTCTGTTTGTTTGGGGTCTGTTGAATTTATGATCTGTGGTGAATTTTAGGGATTTACCTACTAAATTCTCCAGATGTTTTTTAATTGTTGTTAATGGCTTTAGTAATATTTTGATTAGTTTATTTTTGAGATGTCCAATTCCTAGGCTGGTGTTTGGTCGTTTTTCTTTGTCTGATTTTTCTCGTAATTCTTTGTTTTCTTGTTCTAGTTCTTTTTGTGCTTTGTTTTGTATTGCCATTTGTAAATTGAAGAGGTATATTTGTGAATAGAAGTCTTGTTCTATTATGGTTCTTCTTTTTCCAGAGAAATTTTCTATTCGTAGTTTATTTTTGATTTTTTCGTAATTTAATTCGATTTCCCACCTCATTTTGTATAGTTCTTTGAGTTTGTGAATGTCAGCTTCTGATTCTGTGATGTTGGTAAATAGTATTTCTGTGACATTATTGTCTAATAATGGTTTGCTTATTCTTGTTTGATAATATTTTAGGTTTAATGCTTGTTTTTTAATGTTTTTATCGTTAATATTTTGAGTTCTATTTGAATTAATTTCTAATTGTACGGTTTCATCTCGAGATTTCATAGCCAATATTTCATTTTGGTAGTATCTTCCATTGGATCTGAATAAATATTTAATACCTTTATTTTCAAGGAATAACATTAATTCAAGTGATATATAACCTCTATCAAATATTATCACAGTTTTTTCCAAGTTTATTTTATCTTCAATATTAGATATGTGTTGTTTAACTAATTCCCGTTCATTAGATTTATAATCACCCAAAATTGCATCAATTACAAGGTTATATTTAGCATCTATTAACATAGAAGCTTTAACACTAGGAGATTGCGTGTAAACAATAGTATCCTGCGCAACATTAAATTCTTCTTTAGTAATTTTAATATTAGGTAATTGAAAATCAGAACCATCCATTATTAATATCGTATAATCTTCAAAATCATGCTCAAATTCAGAACTATTAAACACATCCATTATAAAATCCAAATTCATATCTTTAAAGATTTTAGGTTTAATTTTAAGTCGTTGCTTTGATAAAGCCTGTTTAGAAATGATTTTAGACTCATCACCCCAACGATCTTCAACATACTCTTCAATCTCAATAACACTACTACGACCTTTATTAACCAAAATAAAAATCACATAATCCATAAAACTCCATTTACGAACACGAGTAAAAGCTTTACGCCCATACCAATACTTATAATCATTATAGTCCTCAATCCGACAAATAGAATTCTCAACCTCAGCCATGAAATTCATAAACTAACACCATAAATACAACCAATTCAAACAAAAATGAATACAATAAAACCATAACCAAAATCAAAAAAATATAGAAATCATATTCACTAATAATAAATATATTAAGACTTATATATAAACTTGACCCTAATTAATTATTAAAAACACAATTAAAATAATATACTCAAAGAATAATAACTATAAAAATAATAAAAGCATCTATTAATTAAAATAAAGATAAAATAATTAAAACAATAAAAATAAAAATCAAATAATAACACAAAATAAAATTTAACTAAAAAAATAACAACTTCTTAAATTGACAGCATTGGAAAATTCTCTTAAAAAAAAGAAAGGTAATTTGAGAATAAATTATTATTCTCAATTTTAATTTGTTATGGTTAGTGTTTGATTTGATTCAACACGATCATATTCATTTGAAATAAACACTGCATTTAAGGTGTAATCTTTAGCTTTCATATTGGATGGAACGGTATAATTAAGGGTTGCAGTACCATTTATAATCTGTGCATAGATTATTTTACCTGTTGAATCCTTCAATGTTTTTCCATTAATCTTTATGATTATTTTTCCAGTATTTATAGGATTTCCTGCCTGTGTTACATGTACTTGTATTTGTATATTGTCATTTGCTTTAGCTGTTATGTCAGAAAATGTTATTGTTGGCTGTAGTTTTGTTATGGTTATTGTTTCTTTTTCTGTTTTTATTGATGAGTACTGACTTGAACCTGAATATACTGCCTGTATTGTTGTTGTATTTGTCCAGGTGTCTGGTATTGTATAATCATATATTGTTGCTGTTCCATTTACTACTTTAGCATAGATGACCTTACCGTTAGAGTCTTTGAGTGTTTTTCCATTTACTTTAAACACTACTTTTCCAGTGTTTATATCAGAGGCTATAGATTCTCCTCTGTAAATACTTGCAGTTATGTTGGTTGTTGATGCTTTGACAAATTCGGTTGTATCAATTTTTAATTCCAGAGGTATTTCTTTTGCTTCTATTGTGATTTGTTCGGTTTTATCATTAAATGCTTCATTATAAGTAAATGTTACATCTAATGTAACATCTTCTTGTATGTTTGATGACATTTCATATGTTGCCTGTGAATCTGTTAATGGTATTTCTTCTTCTCCAAACAGTATAGAGCCCCTATTTATTGAGTTGTTGTTGATGTCTGTTACTTTTGCAGTGATTACTATTTTATCATCGGTTTCTTCTTGGACAACTGTTAATAAGACATCCCCTTTTTCTAGTTGTATTGTGTTACTTGTTGCTTCATTGTATTTGTAGTTTGCATCCATTGTTGCAGTTATCTGTTTGTTGTAGTAGTTTTCATCTGTTGTTGTTGTGTATGTTGCTGTTCCATTTGTTATTGTGGTTCTGTAGGTATTATCTGCTATATTAAACAGTAGTATTTCACCATCAACTGGATTGTTGTCTTCATCTTTAACATCTGCTGTTAGGGTTAATGTTTCACCTATTTTTGTATTTTCTGCATTTAGTGTTATTGTAATATTTTTTGACCCATTTATAGGTATGATAAATTCTTGTGTTTTTGTATCGAATGCATTGCTGTTTCTAAAGGTTACATTAATTCCAAAGTCACCTGTTGGTTTTGGTGTTATTTCATAGGATGCTTTGGAATCTGCTGGTGTGATGAATGGAGATCTTATACCAGTACCTTCGAAACGTGCACGTGCAGTACCTGTTATTGGATTTCCATTTATATCTGTAAAGTATGCTGTTAATGTTATTCCATTATCTGTTATTTGTGTTGGTAATAATGTGATTATAGCTTCACCCTTCTGAATATTTAAGGTGGATGTTACTGTTTTTTCATATCTTGTATCTGTTCCAGCATAGTATGCTGTTATTTGTGATCCCATATAGGTTTCTATTACTGTTATATTGGTTGTTGCTATTCCATTGTGAATTTCAACAGAGTATGTGTCATCTTTTATTGTTAGTGTTATATTTCCTTCATTGATGTT
Source organism: Methanosphaera stadtmanae (assembly GCA_015062825.1). Classification (GTDB taxonomy): domain Archaea; phylum Methanobacteriota; class Methanobacteria; order Methanobacteriales; family Methanobacteriaceae; genus Methanosphaera; species Methanosphaera stadtmanae_A. The sequence goes on along the minus strand of SUTR01000023.1, from coordinate 22,749 downwards.
TTCTTGATATTCATCTGTAACATTTAATGTTACTGTCATGTTTTCTCCTATTTTTGCTGTTGGAGTTTCTGTAAATTCTAGATTTGTAGTGATTTTTTTTGCTGTGATATTTCTAGATAGTGCACTGTTTGCAAATAGTTCTGTTGAATAGTAGCGTACTTTTATTGTGTTTATTCCATCATCAGTGAAGGTTATATTAGTAGTTAGCATCCCATCAGTTAGGGATATTTCATCCTTTTGAATTCCATTTACTAAAATTAATACTTTACCGTTTGTTACTGAACCATTATAATAGTTTACTGTTATATTTATTTGTGTTGGAGTGTTTAAGATTGCTGTTGAAGGAACTTCCATTGCTATGCGGGTACCAAATATTTCAGGTAGATTATTGTATATGTTGTTGTTTTCAAAATCTGCATTTATTGTATAATTGTTATATTCTATATCTGATTTTAGGTAATTGTTTGTTATGTTATTGTTTGATGAATTAGTATCCATCTGTATAGTGTATTGAGAATTTGTATTGATTCTATTGCTGATTATATTATTATAACTTGAATTTTCCAGGATTATTGCTGTGGTATCTGTGCTTATTGTGTTATTGTCTATTATATTATTGTTGGAATTTTTTAGGATGATATTTTTTAGTGTTGAATGGGTTATTGTAATATTGTCTGATTCTATGTTTACTGTTGCGTTAATATTCATATTTGTCATATTTGATGAGGAAGCACCACTTGTAAATGTAATATCCCCATTGTATATGATATTATCAAGGCAGATAATATTTACTTTCTTATTTATGATAATTGGTGTATTATAATTATTAGTTGCTCCACTGGCTGTCTTATTTCTTAATACTATTGTTGAACCATCAGTTATGTTATCTAGTAAGATATTTGTATTTGTGTCAAATATTTGATCGTATTTGTCACTGTCAAATATTATGTAGTCATTATTTATTGTTGAGTTTTCAAGTACAAGTTTATCCATTGTATCAGATGCTAGGAATACACTATTTACTAATTTAGTGGATTCTGTTGCTGTTATATCTGCTTTTGGCATGAATGTATCCTTTATTGTGATATTTGTAGCATTGACTGTTAGATTATATATTTTATTTGAGTTTATTTGAATTACTGTATTGTTAGCTGTTGTATTGATTAATAATTGACTTGCTGTGTAAATACTATCCCCATCAACAATTACAAATGTATTGTCTGGAATTCGATTGATTCTTGCAAGATTATTAGATCTTGAACCATAATCAAATAAATTCTCATTATTGATTATTATCACATCATCTAAGGTCAATACATCAATATTATCCAGAGTATTGTTTTCTCCACTATTTATTAGCATGTTAAATGAGTTATTTTGAAGTGTATTGTTATTTCCTTCAATATCAACATAATTTGTTATATTATTCTCTGTTATATTAGCATTACTTGTTTTAACTGTTAGTATATTAATAGAGTTATTATAGTAATTTCCACTTCCTGTGATATTCATATTATTTACTATGTTATTTGTAAAATTTGAATTTCCAAGATGCTCAATGTCATTGAATGTGTTGTTTTCTACCTGAGCAAATGCTATGTTATTTGTACCATAAGGTATTGTATTGTTTCTGATTATTATTTGATCTACTTCATCAGCTTCTGCAAGGTTAGCTTGTTGTTGCAGGCAGTAATAACCATATTCAATCAGGTTATTTTCTATGGTATGACCTTTACCTTCCATGGTCAATCCATAACATATGGATTGCTGTATGGCATTCAAGCCTATTATGTGATTGTTACGGAATGTGATGTTTCTATTTCCGTATCCACGGGAAGAATCAAAGTCAACATTATATGTTGTAAAGTATACTAAATTTCCACAGAATCCTATTGCTTCTATTGTACAGTTTTCTATTAAGACATTTTGTGCAACTGCACATACAAGTGTACTGACTCCTAGGTTATTTTCACTTCTAAAGTATGAATTGTTAATGGTTACATTAGTTGAATCCTCTCTGATACTTGTAACCCCTTGACCTGATCCTACAAGATTACCACTTGTTTCAACTGTTATATTGTTTAAGTTGATGTTATGAGCGGTTTTTACAACAAAGTGCGTATTGTTAAAGTGAATGCCCGTTATGTTTGTTCCACTTCCTGATGTGACTATGGTAAATCCTATAGGTGAATCTGCACCTATGTATGCATTATGTGTGGATGATATTATATTCAGGGGCTTGTCAACTGTTAGACCAAAGTGGGTACCGTCAAGCATTCCCTGAATGTCAATGGTATCTCCATCATTTATTTTATCATTAAACTTACCCCCACTTACATAATCATCAAATGTAGTACTGTTTAATATAACAGTCTTTGAATCTTTTTTAATGGATGATTTGGTAGCAAGTTCTTTACTTAATTTATTATCATCAAAATTATTATCATTAAGAGCATTATCCTGTACATTAGTACTAATAATATTAGAATCATCTAAATTGTTTGATTCAATAGTGTCATTAGCACTAACAACACTTACTCCTATTAATAAAATGATGAAAAATAGAAATATTCTTTTAACATTCATATTCTATTACCTCATTCTAAAATATTTTAAAAATATATATAAATATTTGATTAATTTTAAATAAAAAATTTTCTAAAAAAAAATATAAAGGAATAAAAAAACAAAAAAAGTTAAGTTAAAAGTAATATTAACTTGAAACAGTTAATGTCGCATTACTTGTTAATTTACCATAAACTGCTGAAGTGTATGTGACTGTTATAACATAATCACCTGCTTTCATATTTTCAGGTATGGTATAATTAACACTTACTGCACCTGTCTCATCAACAGTTGCATAGATTACTTTACCGTTTGCATCTTTTACAGTTTTACCATTTACTTTGAATACAACTTTACCAGTGGTTATTGGATTGTCTGCAATTGATACTTTTGCTTTGAGCTGTACAGTTTCACCTGTTGTTGTCATAATGTCATCTGTTGTGATTGTTGGCTCTGGTTGTGTTATGGTAATTTGTGCTTCCTCACTACGGAGTGCATCCTGTTTAGATGTTCCTGAGTATACAGCAGTTATTGTAACATTTTCTTTATTCCAACTGACAGGAATCTCATATGATGGTATAGTTGCAGTACCATTTACAAGTTTTGCATATATGACTTTACCATTTGCATCTTTCAATGTTTTACCATTTACTTTAAATACTACTTTACCACCATTGATATCAGTTGCTACTTCATCACCCATGTAAATGCTAGCACTGATTAATGTAGTTTCACCAACGGTAAATTCTGTTGTGTCCACTTTAAGTACTGGTTCAACTATTACTGGTTCGTCTCCACCATCGGTTATGGTGTTGTCTTCACCCTCATCAAGCACACTGTCAGCACCTGTTAGCTGTGCTGCCTGTAAATTGTTACCAGTTATTGTGTTTTCTGCACTATCAGCATCAAGAGTAATTGTGTAGGTGCTTGTTGTTGCAATGTTATTGTTTTGAATAGTGTTTTGAATTCCACCTATAACTTCAATAGCAGCAGTGTCTGTATTGAATGTGTTTTCTTCAACTACAACATCACTAGCATCTTTTATTATAACAGCTTTATTTATAGTGTTGTTTTTCACATTAATATTGGATGTATTAATGTATAAGTTACCATTAAGTGTTAAGCCTGTGATGTTTGATCCTTCAGAACCAGATACAAATGTGATATCTGCATTAAAGTTAGTTGGATAATAACTAATAATATTGATTGGCTTGTTAATTATAAGAGGCGTGTTAAAATTATTTCTACCCAAAGTCTGAGCATTTATTTGCCTTAAAACTAAACTTGTACCTTCTTCAAAGGAGTCAAGTAATATATTGGTTGTTGAATCAAAATATTTAGTGTAGTTACTATCATCTAAAACTATAACTTTTTCATCTAATGTAAGAATAGTAGAATTTTCTATTGTCCATCTATCAGGATATCTTTGAGGACCATTCTGATTTACATCTAAAAAAGTAGAATTGATTAACACGACACCAGTAGATGTTTGGATACGTGTACCTGGAAGATATGAATCAACAATAGTTGTTTTAGATTGCCATCGAGAAAGAGAAGTAGATATTACTTTAATTTTTATTGTAAAATCAGCAATATTAGTAGTTAATGCATAAACCTCTGTTGGAACATAGATTATCACATTAGAGTTACTTGGTATACCTGAAGTTACTTGCATAAGTCCACCAGAATTAGTTCCATAATCCGCAATATTATCCCCAGTAATTATTATAACATCATCATCTTGTTTAAAATTTTTATTGATTAAATTTAAATTATTCTGTGAAATAGGTAAATTAGGTGTAACTATATTATATACTCCATGATTGTATATTGCAATATCCCCCATTTTAGAAATTCCATTTATATTATAAACATATAATACATTATTTATAACTGTGTTAACTAAAGTATCATCTGCAAGGATTACTGCATATGTATTGGTATTTATGGTGTTTTCAGTTATTGTGATGTTGTTGTATTGTATGTTGTTTGTGTTTGCTCCTATTACAATTATTCCAACATTTTGTGCTGGTATTGTTTCATAGAAATAATTAATATCATCATTGTTGCAGTATAAGTTTATATTATTGTATTTGTAGTTGTTATTATTTGATGCATTTGTTGCTATTCCTATTGTTCTTTTAGCGTGTATTGTAATATTATTATATTCTATTGTATTAACTGATCCCATATAATTTTCAATACCATAACCCACATTTGCTATAAGGCTGATATTATTATATGATATTACATTATTGTTATTATGTACCTGATATGTTGCAAGAATTATTCCATAGCTTAATGCTTCACTACCACTTGCAATTACACTACTATTGGTACTATTTACAGTTATATTGTTGTATTTAACCTCAGATGAAGTAGAAGTGGACACATCCATACCAGCAGTATACACTTCACCAGTAACATTCACATGATTATATTTAATATCCAAATCACTTACATAGTCATTACACATAATACCATAATTATACTGTGCACCCGTTGCATTAATAGTGTTATTATATACTTCAACGTTACTTGCACCACTAGTAATAGTTAATGCAGGCATTGTAGTTCCAGTGAGGTTACTGGTTGTATTTTGAATTTTTATGCTGCCGTTTGCTATTTTAACATTTGTTGAATCATCCACTACAACTGCACTTGCTGCAAGTGTACTGTACCAGTTACCTTGAGAGTCTTCATTCCAAACAAGGCCTTGACTAGCACTACTTACATCAACATCACTACCGTTTATAACTACATTATCTGAGTTAGCACTAACACTTATACCCATGGTGGTAACTGCACTATTTTTACTAAGTGTAATGTCAGCATTGTTTATAAGCACATTGCTTGCACCAACTACATCAATAACTTTTGTAGCAGTACTTGTTTGATGATTAAAGTATACATTGTTTATTGTAACATTATTTCCACTGACTATTATTTTTAAATTGTTTAAAGTTCTTGTTGTTTCATCACTTGTTAATGTTACATTATTTCCAAATGTAGCAACACCATCAGTGAATGATTGATCTCCACTTAAGGTAATTACTGCATTGTTATATGTTGTCTCTGAAATAGAAGTATACTGTGTTGGATTAGCTCCAGGGTCAGTATTATCCCCAACATCCTCCTCAACAATGAGGTTATTATTATTAGAAGTATCTTCTACAACATTATCTACAGGACCAACACCAGCAGCATTCACACTGCTAACTTCAGTATCTTGTATGTTAGCATCATCCACGCTAGCAGCACAAGCTACCCCAAGCCCAATAAATAAAATCATAGAAAAAACTAAAAATTTACTTAGCTTGTTCATAAATCTCACATATAATTAATTATAATTAATGATAACAGAAAAGAATAGAAAAAAACAAATCAATATGAATTCCCACATCCAACATCAAAACTTCAAAAATAAAGTAAGATGATGAAATAGTTAAAAAATGATTGAAATAAGTTCTATTAACTATTATCACTAGAAATATTTATGAAATTAATAAATAATAAACTTTATTATTAATATTTAGTTAAAAACCCAAATACAACTAATAATAAAACAACCACAATAATAAAACAACCACAATAATAAAACAACCACAATAATAAAACAACCACAATAATAAAACAACCACAATAATAAAACAACCACAATAATAAGAAATACACTCTAAATTAAATTTAATCAAATATGTACCTTTTAAAAAGATTTCTAAGGAAACATTTAAGTGTAAAATTGAATTAAAAATTTAGACAAATAATCACCCTATCATATTATAAAGGCAGTGAATTAAAATCAAATACAGAATATTTAGATATATCAACAGCATATCAATAGTTAAAACTATGAAATAAATAAAAATTAATATAATCAAGTCATCTGAAAAACAGACTAGCCACCACATCTGATGAAGATAAAATCAACTAAAAGAAACAATAATTAATATAAACTAATTAACAACTAAAAAAAACAGAAGAAAATAATCCTAGATAACAAAAATTATTTTATAAAATAAAAGTATAAACGGATATATCTTGAAAACTCATATTTTATTTCAAAAGTTAGAAGATAAGACATGATAGGACTAAAAGTATTTCAACAGAGTCATTATATAATAAGTAAGGGGTTTATTAGTTTTTAATTTTTGTAAAAAAATGAATAGGAGAAAAAATCTCCATCATTTTTATTCATTAAACGAATCTTATTTTCCAAGTGCTGCTTCAATTTGAGCAAGGATTTGTTCGTTTTTGAAGTGTGCTTGATCTAATGCACCTGTTGGACATGCAGCTACACATGTTCCACATCCTTTACATAAAGCTACGTTAACTGTGGATTTACCATCTTCAATTGAAAGTGCTCCGAATGGACATAATTCAACACAGATTTCACATCCTCCACAGTTGTCTTCGTTAACTTGAGCAATAATAGGTTCAATTTCTACTTCTCCTTGGATCATAGGAATTGCTGCTCTAGCTGCTGCACCTGATGCTTGGGATACTGTGTCAGGAATATCTTTAGGACCTTGTGCTACACCTGCTAAGTAGATACCATCTGTCATTGTGTCAACTGGTCTGAGTTTAGGGTGTGCTTCCATAAAGAATCCATCTGCGGATTTGGATAAACCTAAGGTTTGTCTTAAGGTTTCTTGTCCTTCAGGTGGTACAAGACCTACGGATAATACTACTAAATCATAAGTAAATGCGGTTGCTTTACCGAGTAAGGTATCTTCTGCACGTACTGTAATGGTTTTATCTTCATTTTCGATAAGTTGTGCTGCTTTTCCTCTGATAAATTTAATTCCGTATTTTTCTTGTGATAATCTGTAGAATTCTTCGTAACCTTTACCGAATGCACGAATATCTATGTAATAGATTGTTACTTCGGTATCTGGTTCGTGGTCTACACATAATTGTGCGTTTTTCATTGCGTACATACAACATACTCTGGAACAGTATGGGTTTCCAACTTTTTCATCACGAGAACCGACACATTGGATGAATGCAACTCTTTTTGGTGTTTCACCGGATGATGGTTGGATTACGTGACCTTGGGTTGGTCCAGATGCGTTGATGTATCTTTCAATTTGTAAACCGGTAATTACGTTTTCAGCTTGATCGAAGATGTATTCTTCTTTTTCTGTTGGGTCGAATGTGTCGTATCCGGTTGCTACTACGATTGTACCAATTTCTAGTTCTACTGTTGTTGGTTTTTGTTCGTAGTCGATTGCACCGATTTCACAGTTTTGTTGACACATTGTACAGTGGACACATTTGTCCATATCAAGTGTTGCTACAAGTGGTACTGCTTGTGGGAATGGTATGTATATAGCTTTTGCCATACCTGTTCCTTCATCGAAGTAGTTTGGTATTTCTATTGGACATACTTCTTGACATACTCCACAACCGGTACAGGTTTCTTCATCTACATATCTAGCTTTTCTTTCTACTGTTACTGTGAAGTTTCCGATGTATCCATCTACATCTTTTACTTCTGAGTATGCTAGTAATTCGATGTTTTTGTGTTTACCTGCATCTACCATTTTTGGTGCTAAGATACACATTGAACAGTCAAGTGTAGGGAATGTTTTATCTAATTGTCCCATTCTTCCACTGATGGTTGGGTTTCTTTCGATAAGGTATGTTTTGAATCCCATGTCACCTAAGTCTAATGCTGTTTGGATACCAGCTACTCCTCCACCGATAACCATAGCTGTGTCTTTTACACCTACTTTTTCTGCTATTAAAGGATTGAGTAATCTTGTTTTTGCACAACCCATTCTTACTAAATCTTTAGCTTTTTCGGTTGCACCTTGAGGATCATCTCCGTGTACCCATGAGTCTTGTTCTCTTAAGTTTACGAAGTCGAATAAGTATTCGTTTAATCCTGCTTCTTTTACAGCTCTTCTGAATGTAGGTTCGTGTAAACGAGGACTACATGCTGCTACTACTACTCTGTTAAGATTCATTTCTTTAATATCGTCTTGTATGAGTTTTTGTCCTGGGTCTGAACACATGTATTTGTATTCACGTGCTACTACTACATCAGGAAGTGTTTCTGCATATTCTTTTACTGCTACACAGTCTACTACTCCACCAATGTTTACTCCACAGTGACAAACGTATACTCCCATACGTATTTCTTCATTATCTGCCAAGTTAAATCACCTATTTAAATTAAGACTATTACATTCAAACTTCAAATTGAAATTAGAATGATTTTTATTTTGTTAACAACAATAATTTAACATTTTATATCCTATAGTTTAAATTTTTTAAGATTATCATATATAAACTTTTATATTGTTCGTATAAAAACGAATAAAAAAATAGTATCAGATAAAAAAGATTGGTAAAAAAATAAAGTAAGGTTAAATTACCTTAATATACCTGTCATCAGTTGAAGCTACTTTGGTATTGTCAAGATAATATGTTGCCTTTAAATCATATGTTCCACTGACATTAGGCATAGTAAACTTAAATGATACAACATTACTGTTAATTGTGATGTTTTTAATTATCTTATCATTAAGTGTATATATTACATTGCCCTTATTGATTGTTTTATTAGTAATATTGTAAAGGTTTGTCTTTACTGAAATAACAGAATTCTTTGTAATATTCTCTGTTACTTTACCACCATATAATTTTATAAATGATTTTGCAACATCATCTCCCTTCAAATCATAATGTTCATATATTACTTTGATTCCATCATCTTCCATGACCTTTCTAGGATTTGCTATTCCACCCTTATTGGAATAGTTATCATCCCATGCCTTCTCTAGCCAGTAGTAATATTCCCCATCACTATCATATATATTTCCAGCTCCATAGAACCATCCCAATACAATGTCATTTCCACGATTTCTTACAGCAGTTAGTAATCGATCATTGCCTTTGAGATATTCCCTGATAACGTTTGCATCCACACCATTACATAGTACAAAGCATATGCTATTTTTTATGTTATTATTATACATATATCTGGCCGTTTCATATGTTTCACCAGGTCCGTTTTTAATTGTTTTTACATTGAACCCGTTGGCATTTAGGTTATATGCTATGTTATTCATTATCTTCATGTCATTAGGACTGTAATTGTTTTGAGTAGATGTTGTTCTATCCATTGCAAAATATACATCCTTCTTGGTACTGGTTATTTTAGAGTTTGAAACTAGATCAGTCATCATAGTAATGAAGGTTTCCTGTTTAACTTGCTTTTCAATATCCCTAACATGCATTATCTGACAATCAGCACCTATAAATGTATTGTTTAAATAATATTCAACCTTAACCGGATAATCACCACCAGTAACTGGCAAGTTTATTCTTTTAGATGTTAGGTTGTTTTTTGTATTGTTAGTTCCCATATATGTATTGTTGAAGTAAAATTTCACAGAACCCGTATTAATTGTTCCGGAGTTTGGAATTCTTACTTGTGCCCTGATTTTTGTGGATTGATTGGCTATAGCAGCAGGATTATATATTAATTTAATTGTATACTTTGATACCGGATTTACTGTTAATTTTAATTGTTTGTTTGCTGAAATATAATTGTTTGAGGTAAACTTAACTTCCAAATCATATACACCTATATTCTGTTTATTAAGCACTATTGAATTTTTATCGGATGTGATATTTTGTGATTTGACTAACTTATTGTTTAAATATAAATCCAATTTACCCTCATTAATACTGTTGTTTAAACTATCAGTTACATTTAATTCCAATTTGGGATTATTTGTATTGAATGATTGAATACTGTTTGCATAGATGTTTGATTTAGCCTTCTGTATTGTTATGGTTGTTTCTTTTGATGTGTTCCAGTAGATTGTGCTTTCATATGATAGTTTTAATTTATGATTGCCTGCGGATATATTTGATAGAGTGATTGTTGTATCAGAGCTGTTGTGATTCTTTTTCAATAACAGTTTATTGTCTGAATATATTAGAAGTGTTCCACCATTAACTGTTTTGTTGTTGTTATCATAGATAGTATATGATACTGTTATAGCTTCGCCATAAACATAACTTGCAGTCCTGACATCCATATGAGTTGTTGGTAATATTTTCACGGTAGATGTTTTGCTACTTGAATTATATTTTTGTGAATTATATACTGATTTTATGAGATGTGTTCGGTTATTTAATCGTCCAATGTTAACATTTGCTTGTCCGCCAGATAGCTTTTGAGTTTTAATATGTTTGTTATCTATGTATATTGAGACATTACCCTCATTTACCAGACGATTATAACTGTCTTTAACTGTTACTGGAATAACTACATCCTTGTCTGTATTTGTTATAAGGGAATCAGTCTGTATATTTGTATTTATCCTTGGAATGTTGATTGTTTCAGATGTACTTCGTGATGAGTCAAATCCTTTTGCTCCACTGTATACTGATTGAATTATTAATTGATCTTTAAACCATGTGTTTGGTATGTTGTATTGATATGTACATGTATTTTCCTTAACGTTTACTTTTACCTGCTGGTTGTTTGATTTAATTGTTTCATTGTTGATTTTGTAGATTACATATCCATAACTAATACTATCATTTTTGGAATCATCCACCCTAGATTTAATTGTGATTGTCCTGTTAGGATTTACTGTGATGTCATTGACAATGTTAGTTTTAAGCTTAGGTAAATTGATTATCTGCGACTTGCTTCTTGCAGATGCAAATGCCTTATATCCACTATATACTGTTTCGACTGTTATGTTGTTTCTTCCCCAGGTATTTGGAAGCTGAAATTGATATGTTGCAATATTGTTTTTAATACTGGATTTAACTACATTATTGTTTAAATCCTTTAATGTTTGATTGTTTATTTTATATATCAAATATCCATTGTTTATTGTTTCATTAATAGTATTGTTTATGTTTGAGTTAAATGATATTACCCTATTGCTGTCAATAGCTATGTCATTTATTATGTTTGTTTTAATTTTTGCTAATGTAATGTTTTGTGACTTGCTTCTTGCTGATGAGTATGACTTACTTCCACTATATACCGTTTCAACATTAATATAATCATTACCCCATGTAGAAGGAATTCTAATATTATATGTTGTCTGATTATCTTTGATGTAGGATTTAATAATATTATTATTTTCATCCTTCAGTGTCTGTTGATTTACCTTATATATTACATAACCTGTATTAATATTATCTTTACGTGAATTATCGACTTTAGATGAAATATTCATATTTCTATTCTTATCAACTGATATTTCATTGGTGATACTGGTATCTATTTGAGAACTGTGAATATTATCGACATCAGTATCATTTTGGGCACAAACCACAGTTAATGATAACAATGAAAAAATAATAATTATTGTTACTAAAGAAATATTCTTATTCAAAATTCATCACCCTCCATATTATATAATAAGTATGAAATTAATTCTATATTAAATTATAAGAAATAATAAGATTATATGCCAAATGTTATAAATAGTGAAAGTGTAATTAGACACAATATAGTTGATGAGAAGATAACACTGGCCATGAGCTGATTATCCAAGTCATATGTAATAGAAAGTACTAATGCATTCATTGCAATAGGCATTGCAGTATCAAGAACCGCCACGCTATAAATCAAGCCAGTCACATTAAAGAATTTTAAAACCATAATTACAATCAGTGGTGCTATCAATAGGCGAAGAGACAATATGAATACCGTATCCTTTAATTTATCACTTATCTGTGAGAAGCTAATCTTAAGTCCCAATGATAACATTATCAATGGTATTGTTGCCTGACTTAGATAGTCTAATGAATTTCCAATCACATAACCCAATGGAATGTTGAATAGGTTAAATAACAATCCAAGAATTACAGCCCATAATGGCATGAATGTAATTCCATTTTTCAAAACTTGACGTTTATTACCTCCAAATTGTGAAACAAGAATCATACCAAAGACTACAAACATTACTGCTATAACCATATCATAGAAGATGGATGTTACAAAACCTTCATTTCCCAGAACACCCATTATCACAGGATAACCTATAAATGCAGTGTTCATCATTGATGAAGCTATTATAATGGTCCATGTAGTGGCTTTTGAGTAGGACATGATTCTAGAATAAATATATGCAATAGCCATTGTAACTAAAACTATAAAAATAGCAGTTATTGGAAGAACCAATAATTCGTTATTAATACTAGCTTTGCTAAGATTAACAAATATTAATGATGGAAGAGTGATGTTTAAGACTATCTTAGATAGAGCAGCACTATCACCCTCTTTTAAAATGTTAAGTCTCTTAAGCAACATACCCACCAATATCATTAAGGTTGGTACTAATATTATTTCAAAAGAACTTGCCATAGATATGAATATTTAAATTAAAGTATTTGAAATTTTTTAATTAAAAGGGTAAGACTACAAATAAAAACTAAAAAAAAATAAGAGGGTGTGAAAAATATTAATCTACTAATCCTTCGGTTGTTACTTTAAATACTGCTTCTCCTTCTGGTAAATGTGGACTGTCAACAAGTCTTGCAATTCTTTTACCGGATAAACCTTTCTTGAGTAATATCCTATATGTTGATGCGTGTCCTAATACGTGTCCACCTACTGCTTTTGTTGGTGTTCCAAAGAATGCATCAGGTTTTGACTGTACCTGGTTTGTAATTAACACTGCTACATTGTATGTGTTTGCTATTGTCTGTAGAGTATGTAGGTGTTGGTTTAGTTTTTGCTGACGTGTTGCAAGTGATTCACGTCCAACATATTCTGCTCTGAAATGAGCCATTAATGAATCTACAATGATAAGTTTTACAGGTATTCCCTTTTGTATTAATTCATTTATTTTATCTGCCATTAACATTTGGTGGCTGCTGTTAAATGCTCTTGCAACATGTATCCTTTTAAGTACATTTTCTATATCCAGTCCAAATGCTTCTGCTATTTGTTCTATTCTTTCTGGACGGAATGTGTTTTCTGTATCTATGAATACTACATCACCGTCAAGTCCACCTTCCTCTGTTGGCAGTTGTGTAGTTACGGATAGTTCATGTGATATCTGACTTTTACCGGAACCAAATTCACCATATACTTCTGTGATGGATTGGGTTTCGATTCCTCCACCTATAAGTTCATCCAATCCTGTTGCTCCAGTTGTTATTCTTCCAACATCTTCACGCCTTTCCATTACTTCAAATGCTGTTTCAAAGTCTATTTTTTCAGCTTTTCTAGCTGCTTCAATTACTTTTGCTGCAACACCTTCCCCAATTTCCACTTTTACTGCAAGTTCCTTAGCGGTTGCAGTTGCAAGACGCATCATATCCCCAAATCCTGCATCTCTTAGTTTTTGTGCTGTTTTTTCTCCTACACTAGGCAAGTCTTCTAATTCTACCATAATCTATTTCTCCTTAATCTTTTGTTTTATAATAATTTTTTTTTTGAAAAATAAAAATAGGAAGCAGTAATTATACTACTATTACTATTCTTCTTACATTTAATCGGATATCTTCCTGATATTCATTATAGCTGGAATCTGCTATTACAGTTATTTCATGTCCAACAAGATCTTCAATTTTGGATGACATTGAAGATTCATCACCAGTTTGTTCAAATATTTCAATAACCTCTTCAGTTGTAGCACCTATTAATTCTTCTGCCTGTTTTCTGAAGAATGTTGCAGTTATTGTACCTGTATCATCCTGTAATGTACATGGGATTATCATAAGATAATCAGGATTTTCTATTTTTTCACCACAAATGTCACAGATATATCCTTCTTCACTTTGAGTAATGCGTTTGTTACAGTTTGGACACATTGCATATAATATTTTTTCTCCATTGATTTCTTCTATTACCCCTTGTACTCTGATGTGTCTGTCATCTTCTTCTATATCTTCAATGTATTTTTCAACATATAGTATGTTTTCCAGTTCATGTCTGGAGAGCATTGATTCTTCTTCATCAGGTCTAGCGGTTCTGAATGTGGAACTGTTTGCAATAGACAATCTTAATGTATTTTGTTGTAGTGAAATGGATGGGTTTTCTATTATCATTGCAGCTCCTTCTGAAAGCTTCATATCAGTATCATCATCCCATAATGATACTTGTATTTCACCGGTTTCATCTGCTACATATACTGCACGTACCCTTCCATCACGGCCATCTGTTCTTGTAAATGTATTTACATCATTGATATTGGTTATTCTTACTCTGAGTTTTACATTCTGTTCATTTTCTTCCAGTTGGCTTATTGTTCTATCATTGTATCTGTCTAGTTCAAGTTGTTCATATGATGGCAGCAATTCAGTTTCTTCATCTGTTGGCACGGTTATTCTTGATGATCTACCTACACTTAACTCCATTGTTCCCTGTCCAAGTCTTGTTCTAGCATTTTCTATTTTTATTGCATCCCCCAATCCCTGGTTGATGTCTGACTTTTCATCCCATAGAGATGTTCTTACAACTCCTGTTTCATCAGCCAGTTCTATTGAACGTACCTGTCCATCTGTTCCATCTACTCTTTGGAATTGACGTATGTCAGCCATGGATAGTATTCTTCCTATGACATCCACCTCTCTGCCTTCATCATATTGCGTATCAAGAACATCTTTTATTTTTATTGTTGACAGGTTTTCAATACTTTGAAGTTTTTCTTTTAGGTCATCATCTATTTCGGGATTAATTACTATTGCAGCATTCCATCCTGTGTTTAACCTGTATCTATCTCCAGAGTAATCATCAAATTCAATGTTTGCCCCTTCGATTTTTATGATGTCACCTTTGTTCATCTGAATTTCAGTTTCCTTGTTCCATAATGTTACACGTATACTGTCAGTATCATCAGTTATCTCTATACTTCTTACTTGACCGGTTGATCCATCATTTTTTTCAAATGTTATTGTATCATAGATTTTTGTAATTACTCCTATTACATTAACATTTTCCTGGTCAGATTTAGCTTGATTTAATTTTAGTATTTCAGCCTTGAATTCTGGGACATCATAGTCACCTTTAACTATCCTTCCATTCCAACTGTTTGATAATGATACCTGGTCATAACGTGTATTTGCTCTTGCTTTTATGATTTTTATTGTATCGTTTTCTTTAAGTTCAAGGGTGTCTACTAATTTGGTGTCATTGTTCCATAATGTGAATTCCATTGACTTGGTCTTATCCATTATATCCAATGTCACTATCTGCAGTGTCTTATCTTCTTTCTTGATTTCCCTTAGTGTGGAGATTTTAGTAATTCTTACAATTACATTATATTCCCCTTCTTCAGTGATATCTTCAAGGTTGGTTATTGTTTCCTCATATTTTGGAAGATCAGGTGCTACTTCCTCTGGCATTACTTGTATTGTGGAATTGTTTCTCATTTGAACTTCCAAATCACCAGTATATCCTTTTCGTACTTCCAGATTGTTTATTTTTATAATGTTTCCTTCTTCAATACGATTCATATATTTCATATTGTCAGTCCACATTACAACTCGGATTTTACCAGTTTCATCCTCCACTGTGAGATTTGCTACTTTGCCTTCACGTCCTTTTTTGGTTGTGAACGTTTTTATGTTGGATATTGCCAGTAATCTTCCTTGTATGCTTATGTTTCCATTACCTTCGATTAGTGAAGATATTTTTTGTACCTGGTTTGTATGGGTTTGTTGTATGTTTTGTCTTCCTGCATATTTTTCTATGACCATTGTCACTACTTGGTCTTGTGTGATAAATGGATCATCTGAATTTTCATCTTCTATCTCTTCGATATCCTGTAGGAATTGTTTGTATTCTACTTTATCCTTTATTTCCTGATATCTTTGTTTATAGTATTGTTCATCTTCAGGATTCATTTTGTTCCTCCTTCGAATATTTTGTTCAACTGCGGGTTTTTATTATTAATTATATTAATAATCGTAAATTAGTAATGAATTGAAAAAATTATTTAAAATACTTATTTGTATTTTATAATATAATCTCGTAAAATAATTTTTAAATAATATATATTAATATATTTGTGATATGTTTAAATTTCTGTAAATGCTATATAAAGGTTTTTATGTTAAGACTTGATAAGTAAAACAGAATAAACATATTACTAATAAATTTCATAATTATTCATATTATAATAGATTAAATAGATAATTTATTATCAATTCCATATTAAATATTATTTTTTTCTAAACAATATATTGTAATAAATAATTATATTTTAAGTAATACTTAAATCTTTTGAAACAATGATAATGATAAAAAATATTAACTTAGTAGATTAAAAATATACATAAAGTGGAATTATGAAAAATTTAACTTAAAAAAATTCTAATAATATTCACATAATCACGAAATAAAAATAACAAGAGAATAAAAACAATTAAATTAAGATTATATTAATTTATACAATATTAAATGTCATACTAGGGAGGTAACATATAATATGTCAATGACAATGAGTGAAAAAATATTAGCAAAAGCTTCAGGACAAGAAAAAGTCGAAGCTGGTGAAATAATCATGGCAGATATTGATATTGCTATGGTTCATGATTTAACAGGTCCTTTAACCTTACAATCATTAGAACAGATAAATACTGATAAAGTCTGGGATCCCGATAAAATTGTAATACCATTTGACCATCAGGTACCGGCCGATTCACTGGATGCAGCAAAAAACCATCAGATAATGAGGGACTTTGTTAAACAGCAGGGAATAAAAAATTTCTATGATGTATATGAAGGAGTATGTCATCAGGTTGTACCAGAAAAAGGACATGCATTACCTGGAACAGTAATTGTAGGAAGTGATTCACACACATGTACAAATGGTGCACTCGGAGCATTTTCCACTGGTATTGGTTCTACTGATATGGCAATGGTATTTGCTACAGGACAATTATGGTTTAAAGTACCTGAAACAATACAATACAACATAAGTGGAAAATTACCAGAAAACACTACAAGTAAAGACATAATTCTTCACATCATAGGAGAAGTAGGTCAAGACGGTGCAACATACAAAGCATGTGAATATGCAGGAGAAACCGTAAAAACAATGGAAATGTCAGACAGACTTGTAATGAGTAATATGGCAATAGAAATGGGTGGAAAAACAGGACTTGTAGAACCTGATAAAATAACCGATGAATACCTTAAAAACAGGACAAACAAGCCATACACCAAATTTACAACAGATAGTGATGCAAGTAGCCTAGAGGTAATGGATATTGATGTAAGTCAACTAGAACCACAAGTAGCATGTCCAAACTATGTGGACAATGTAAAACCAGCATCTGAATGTGAAGATGTTGAAATAGATCAGGTATTTATTGGTTCATGTACTAATGGAAGACTTAAGGATTTAGAACAGGCAGCAAGAATACTTAAAGGAAATAAAATCAAGGAAGGTGTAAGAACCCTTGTTATACCATCATCCAGAACAATATACAAACAAGCACTAGAAAAAGGATTAATGGACATATTTGTAGAAGCAGGAGCACTTGTATGTAATCCATGTTGCGGTCCATGTCTAGGAGGACACATTGGTCTTATTGGTGATGGTGAAGTAAGCCTATCCACATCAAACCGTAACTTCAAAGGAAGACAAGGCAGCCCAGAAGGTAAAGTATACTTAAGTTCACCAATAGTTGCAGCAGAAAGTGCACTAACAGGACATATAACAGCACCAGAAAACAAATAAGAATAAATATTATGGAGGATGTAGTATAATGGAAAAAATTATTGAAGGAAGAGCATTAAAACTAGGCGACGATATAGACACCGACAGCATACTTCCCGGCAGATACTTGACATTAAGCCAACCTGAAGATTTAGGAAAACATGTAATGGAAGGATATGACCTACATTATAAAGATAAAATACAGGAAGGAGACATTATTGTTGCAGGTTCAAACTTTGGATGTGGATCAAGTCGTGAACATGCACCTATCGCAATAAAAGCTGCAGGAATCAAAGCAGTAGTGGCAAAATCATTTGCACGTATATTCTATCGTAACGCTACAAACATAGGATTACCATTAGTTGAAGCACCTAATGGACCTGATGAAATAGAAGAAGAAAATACGATAAAAATAGACTTAGAGGAAGGACACCTATATAACCTTACCCAAGATAAGGAATATGACTTTACAAAATTACCACCATTCATGTTTGGAATCCTTGAAAATGGTGGACTAATACAATATCTTAACAACACAGAATTTAATGAATAAAAAAGGTGAATAAATGTATAACATAGCAGTAATTCCTGGAGATGGAATAGGAAAAGAAGTAGTTGATGCAACACTCATAGTACTAGACAAACTACCAATAGAATTTAATTATACACATGCAATAGCAGGAGATGCATGTAAAGAAGAAACAGGTAAAGCATTACCTGATGAAACAATAAAAATTGCAAAAGAATCAGATGCAGTATTATTTGGAGCAGCAGGTGAAACAGCAGCAGATGTAATAGTCAGACTAAGACATGAATTAAACACATTTGTAAACCTAAGACCTGTAAAATCATTACAACCAGATAAATATGGCGACATAGACTTCATGATTGTAAGAGAAAACACTGAAGACCTATATATTGGTGATGAAGAAGAAACTCCAGAAGGAGCAATTGCACGTAAAAAAATTACCAAAAAAGCATCAGAGAAAATATCCGAATATGCATTTAAATATGCAAAAGATACAGGTCGAAAGCAGGTAACATGTGTACATAAAGCAAATGTACTGAAAATATCAGATGGACTGTTTAAAAATACATTCTATGAAGTTGCACAAAATCATCCAGAAATTGAAACAAATGACTTCTATGTAGATGCAACTGCAATGTACCTAATAACAAATCCATTAGACTTTGAAGTAATAGTAACCACCAACCTATATGGAGACATATTATCTGATGAAGGAGCAGGACTTGTAGGTGGATTAGGAATGATTCCATCAGCAAATATAGGTGATGAAAACGGATTATTTGAACCAGTACATGGATCTGCACCTGATATTGCAGGACAACAAATAGCAAACCCAGCAGCTACAATATTATCAGCATGTATGATGCTTGACTATTTAGGTGAATCTGAAGCAGCAAGAAAAGTAGAAGAAGTACTGATAGATGTTATACGTGAAGGAAAAAATGTTACACCAGATTTAGGTGGAACATCCACTACCACCCAAATGGCAGAATATATTGCAAGTAAGTTATAATGGAAATTATGTAAGAGAATAAAAAAACCTCCCAGTTATTCTCTTAAATAGCCTTTTTTTAAAAAAATAATATAATATAAAAATAAGAATTAACATATAATATATAATAAGATTACATAATATGGAGATTAGATAATATGGAAACAGCAAAAGCAGCAGCATTATTTATCATAATTATTATGATAGTAAGTTCAGTATCAGCATTTGTACTATACCTAGTATAAACATAACAGCATACAACACTTATAAGAGAAAACTAGAAGCTTTAAAAAAATAAATATGGAGATTAAAATATATGATTAAAATAGGAGCAGTAGTAGCAGAATTTAATTTTGACATTACCAGCATGATGCTAGAATTAGCAAAGGAACATGCTAAATTTTTAGATGCAGAAATTACAGAAGTATTTCCAGTACCTGGAGTATATGATATGCCCATTGCCATTAAAAAATTATTAGATGATGGAAATGTAGATGCTGTTATCACATTAGGTGCAGTTATTGAAGGAGATACAGAACATGATGAAATAGTAGTTCAACATGCAGCACGTAAAATAACTGACTTATCATTAGAATACAACAAGCCAGTTACACTTGGAATATCAGGTCCAGGTATGACAAGACTAGAAGCACACCAAAGAGTAGAATATGGAAAACGTGCAGTTGAAGCTGCAGTTAAACTTGTTAAAAGATTACAATAATCTCATTTTAAACTTCTTTTCAAAATTCTTTTTATAAAAAATACAATTTTTATATTAAATAAACAATAAAAGGAAATATGAAAATATGGAAATATTAACACCAAAACAGTTAAAAGAGAAATATACTGATCCATGGATAACACCCTACTTTGAAATTCTAACCGTTACCGATTCAGATGAAGAAAAAATAGAATTAATAGAGTACCATCCATGTCCAATTGGATCTGATTGGATGATAACCCAATATCAAAGAACAAGTCCATTAGTTAAAAATGCCAAACGTGATGGAAACAAACACACTTATTATTTAGATGTTGGAAAAACAGAATTGAACCTTAAACCAAGTCTCCAAGCTGCAGGAATAGCAGAAGCCAGTATTGATGGTGATGAAATAAAAATTCATCATAAGGGTCTTGCAGGAGCTGGTGTGGGTGCTGCTATGTGTAGAGGCAAGGCTGATGGCGTAAAAAGAGTTGAAATCTATGAAAAAGGTGGCGGATCCAAGATAGGTGAAGCTGCTGTAATAACACCAAAGCTTCATAAAGTAATTATTGGAATAGATGACACGGACATACCAACCGAAGGAGCTACATGGACACTGGCAAATAATATTGCAAATCAAATACAGGATGAAAAGGGTTATCGTTACCTTGAACATATTACTTGCCAATTATATCCAAATAATCCTAATAAAACACGTAATTGTGTATCAATTGCATTAGTATTTGCTGTAAAGGAAGACCAAAAAGAAGACCTGATTCAAAGTGTTGTTGAAAAACTAAAGGTTACCACGTTATCGGATAAGACAGCCATTGCAGTATGGGACAAACTTGAAATACCAGAAGAAGTTGAAAAATATGGATTAGAAGCTAAAAAATCCATGAAATATATTGATGAGGCCCAACAAATTGCATCAAATAATGGCATACGCGTTGAAAACGTTACCGGAGATGCTGGATTGATAGGTGCTCTTGCAGCAATAGGATTATATAATCAGCCAGAAGAATATGGTAAGGTATATGTTGAAGATGAAGAATAAAAGAAGAAATTTTTTCTTCTATAGTTTTTTACCAAAAGTATATGCCATTTTATGAACATATATTTCTATGAAAACTGAAAATAAAAAAGTCAAAAATCATTTATCATTAAATGAAATGAATGACTTATTAAAAGAATATAGAGACTCCTATGAAATATACAGACATTTATTATTAATCAGAATGGTTTACAAAGGTGAAACCATATCTAAAGCTTCTGATAATTTAAATATATCCCGTAAAACTGGTGAAAGATGGATAAAAGATTATAATGAATTAGGTTTTGATGGATTAACTTCAAAATATTCTAATTGTGGAAGAAAATCATTATTATCTAATGAACAAAAACAATATTTATATGATAAAATTATCGGAAATGAAGAAAATTATGACTTAAAAAGAGTAAAAAAATTAATTAAAGATGAATTTGGTATAGAATACAGTGATAAACAAGTTTGGGTAATAACAAGAGAAAAATTAAACCTTAATTATGGAAAACCTATGTTAAAGTATTCAACAAGACCAGAAAATGCAGAAGAAAAACTTAAAAAAAACGAAGCTCATTAATGCAAAAACAGACAAAATAGCCATATTAGATGAAACAAGATCACAAAATGCACCAAATACATCAAGAGTATTATATAAACCAGGAACAAAAAATATTATAATTAAACCTCCCGTAAAATTTGGAATAAACATAGTCGGATTTCAAGGAATAAATTGTAATTCATACATGGAAGAAAATACAAAAAATAATGCATATACATTTTTAAAAACACTTTGTAACTTTAGAGCACTGAATACAAACAACAAACAAGTTATAAAACAAATTAAACAAGCAATAACAAACCCTAATTTAAAAATAGAAAATATACAATCAATTTTACATCAAAACCAGTTATCAACTAAGGATTTAATAAATAAAATAAATGATGAATTATATAATGAAAATTCAAAACAAAAATCAATAGAAAAAATACAAAAGATCTGTAAAAAAGAGGATATACACAACACCCGAAAAATTGCTAATTTACAACGAGAAATAATAGTAAATAACTTACAAAACACTGAAATAAAGGATTTATTATCTAAAGAAAAACCTATTTACCTAATACTTGACAATGCAAAAATACATCATGCAAAAATTATAGAAAAGGTATGTGACATATTAAACCTCAAATTAATCTTTTTAGAACCCTATTGTCCTGATTTAAATCCTATAGAAGATGTATGGAGAACAATAAAAA
>SUTR01000022.1 GCA_015062825.1 Methanosphaera stadtmanae | reverse complement strand
TCTGGGATTTTAAATGTTGCTTCTGGTTTGTCTCCAGGTTTTAGGTATTGTTTATGTATTTGACCATCTGCTATGATTTCAATCATTGCAATAAAGTGGTCTTCATCCATAGGATGTTCTGCTTCTCCTACTTTTACAAGATATGCATCATCTACTCTTGTAACTACAGGTTTATGTTTAACTTCGCCTTCTCCTTCGTCTCTTGCTTCAATTACATTTAATTCTTCAACATCTACATCTGGTCCTGGATAAATTAATTCTAATACATTTCCACTACCTTTGCATCTAATTATGTTTGTATAATCAAAACTCATAGTATTTTTCTCCATTTTCTTATTTATTTTTAATCTTCTTAATCTAATGGGGGAGTTTAGGTGTTAATTATGTATCAATTCTAGAAGTCATCAACACATAATTCAAAGTAGCTTGATGGATGTTCACAGATAGGACATACTTCAGGTGGTTTTTCTCCTTTGTATACATATCCACATTTTCTGCATACCCATGTAACTTCTTCGTCTCTTTCAAAGAATGTTTTACCTTCTACCATTGCTAATAATTTTCTGTATCTTGCTTCGTGATGTGCTTCTACTAATCCAATATTTCTTAATCTTGCAGCAATTGCAGGATATCCTTCTTCTTCTGCTACATCTGCAAATTCAGGATACATTGATGTTGCTTCATCATTTTCTCCTTCAGCAGCTGCAAGTAAGTTTTCTGCTGTTGTACCATAGGTAAATGCTACACTTGTTGGTATGTCTATGCAGTCTTTGTCTTCTTTTAATTCTTGAATCATTTTAAATAATACTTTTGCATGTTGGAATTCATTGTCTGCTGTTAAAAGGAATATTTCTGCTATTTTTTCATATCCTTCTTTTTTTGCTATTTTTGAATACATTGTATATCTGTTTCTTGCTTGACTTTCTCCTACAAATGCTTTGGATAAATTTTCTAATGTTTTAACCATTTTAAATCACCTATTTTATTGGTAATATATTATTTTTAAAAAGTTATAATATATTTTATTTTTATAATGTTATATCATTATTAGGATATATAGATTTGTATTAGATTTAATTCTTTTATAATGATTTTTCGAAATTAATCCAGATTTGATTAAAAATTCCTATTTAATCTTATTTTCATAAAAATAATACATTAAATTATTTTTTAGGATATTGGGGGGATGAATCTTTTAAATTTCTGCTTTTTAATAAAAAAAAGGTTTTGTAGTGGGCTTTAGAATACCCACCAAATCGTGATGATTATTGCAAATATGAATATGAGTGGTGCAAGTAGCTTACTTACTGATACGATGGAACTTATTGTTGTAACAAGTTCTGTTGAATTGTTTGGTCCAAACGTCTTAATGTTTACTCGTGCCGTAGCTGATGCAACACTTACTTCTTCCATGTCCTCTATTGCATCATGAATCAGATTCAATACATGCTGTATTAAAAGTTCTCCATGTTTTGTTCCTACTGTCAATCCTCCACCGGAGATGGTGTTTACCATATGGGTATCTGTAGTCATAACCTCTATCATATCAATCTGTGGATATTCATCATGTACTGCTTCAAATATTTCTTCCCTATATCCCTGAAGCATATTATTTCCATCAAACACTACATATAGCATATGCTGACCGTTTACCTCGGTAATCATGATTTTAACACCACTTTCACCGATACCATCCTTAATTTCAATATCATCTATTGGATCATATGCCCATCCCATTCGGATTGGATATTGTTCTAGCACTTCCAGTTTGTCAATTGTCTCTTCTATTTGTTTTACACGATTATGTCCCGGCATCAATCTTTCTTCATTTCCCTTAAGACAATTATGACAATCAACAAGCACTACATTCTTTGCTCCTGTCTTGTATTTTGTCTGATAAATCATTGACAGTCCAACACCATAATCTATGTCATCTGCAGGATTTGGTGCAAATGTACTTAGTATGACTGCTCCATCATTAAAGAATTGTGCTCCTATCTTTGCTTCTTCTGATTGCACTCTTATAAATTCACTGGCAGTATTGCCATAGGTTAAGTTTGGCAATTCGTTTTCCACTGCTTCCGTTATTTTTATTATTTCCTTTGACGCTACTGGATTCAGGTCATGTGTTGCCGCTCCATGGGCAATGATTGATGGATCATGTAATTGCTGTGCCATTATTGTTGGAAGGTTTCCACCACCAATGCTACCGACAGGTCCTGGATGTACACATGGTGATATGTAGTTTAGTTTAATCTTGTCATTTTTGTCTTTGAAGCTTATGAATGAAACTATCGTATCTACGGATTCACCCATATTACTAAATACTTCCTCCATTGCATTGGAACCCTCGGTTATATGTCCTATAAATAGGCTTAAAAGTTCCAATCCACCTACTCCTAGATTATTTTTAATAGGTGATTCAACTATTGATACAAAGGAGTATACTGCTATTGCAAGTACTAATGCTCCTATTATTGCCTTTAGATATAATGATATTACGGAATTTATTCCCGTTGTTGTTTGGGTAAGATAATTAATAAGCACCATCATACTCAATGTAAGTATTGGATGTATAGCTCCTATTAATGCTCCTTCCATAAAACGTATATTTGAAGTACTCCATATTACTAATGTTTCAAGGGCAAATGCAAATAATATTCCAAGTAATAATGTATTTAATTTATAATCCTGATTTAATAGTAATGTAAGTCCCGTTCCGATTAAAAATAAGATACATATTATAAACATTCCAAGAAATGCTACAAACAATGCTTGTTTCTGTTTCATGTGTCTTTTATTCAATGAATTGACAGCTGTATGAATAAGTGCTCCTGCTCCTATGGTTGTAAGTCCTAATAGGAAGAATGTCGTTGCTCCTCCACTAAGGAACGTGTACACTACACTTTCAAGTGTCAGTCCCGGTTCCAAACATCCGGCTATAGCTCCGGTTAGGAAGCTAACAACGAATATTAGAAACATTGTTATTTTTGATTTGGGTAAAGTAATCATATACTTTGTAAGTCCCATTATTCTATCGCTTACAGACATGATATTAATTTCCTACTATAATTGTATATGTATAATATATTTATCATAAATAAGATAAGTATATTACTTATATTACACGTTATATGAAAAATACTATTAGTATAGATTTACATAGATATATAATAATAATTTAAAATTTTTTTTTATTCAATAAAATAATGGGGTTTTATATTGGAATATGAATTAAACACACCATTGACCGATGAGGATATCAGTAAATTAAATGCTGGAGATACAGTATTTCTAACAGGAACTATTTATACAGCTCGTGATAGTGCACATAAACGTATAATAGAATCTGGTGCACCCATGGACTTGGAAGGTATTGTACTATTCCATGCAGGTCCTATAATTCAACAGGACAATGAAGATTATAATATTGTAGCAGTTGGTCCTACAACAAGTATGAGGATGAATCCATATGAGGCCGATGTACTTGATATGGGAGTTAAAGCTATAATTGGTAAGGGTGGAATGGATGATAATACACAAGAGGCATTAGTTAGAAACAACGCAGTATTTCTAACCGCAGTAGGTGGCTGTGCAGCATTGTATGTAAGCAGCATTGAAAATGTGGATGGTGTTGAATGGCTAGATTTGGGAATGCCCGAGGCCATATGGAAATTGAATGTCAAACGTTTCGGACCATTAATAGTAACTATGGATTCTCATGATGAAAATTTATATAAAAAGAATAAATAAGTGATAACTATGAAATTTAAAGCATTACCTTATATTTTACTTATATGTTCGGTAGTTCTCATAGCATTATTTTTCATGCTGACACCAACATATCTAACAGCAAATGGTGATATGAATCATTTTGAAGACAACGATTATTCATTTGACCTTCCAAATACATGGACTGTCTATGAATATAACGATGCTATCAAGACGCCATTTTTGTCAAGCAGTCCATCATCCATCATATTAAATCCGACCAGTAAAAAAATCTACAATGATAATGAAGCAGCAATTTCTCAGTTGGAAAATTCAAGTGATGTGATAAATACCAGTGCTACCAATGTAACAGACGTATATATTATAAAGGCTGAAATATCCAAATTCGACAAGCTTCCAAATGGTGTAAGCTTTGAGGAAGCATATAAGTCAGATAGTATATATGGTGTAATGGAAGGTTCAGGACAGTTCAACTTAGAATCATCAGAACCTGTTACAATCAGTGGAAAAAATGCTATGCGTTTCAATTATAATGTAGGATCAACATCCTATAGGGATACATGGGTAGAATCCAATGGTCACTATTACAGATTCTTTGGACAGTGTCCTTCAGGAATATCTTCTGATGTATTTGGTGTGTTTGACACTATTGAAAACTCATGGAAAATCAAATAATCCCCATTTTTTCATTTTTTTAGTTTTATAAATTATTTCTTTGTTCTATTAAATAGTTTTTGAGAGTCTTTTTTTTTATATTATCCTATCTTTTTTTAATGTTTTAGTTTATATGCAAATTTTCATAATCATTATTATTCTTTGTAAATGCTATATTTTTGTAATTTAATATGGTTTTTTGATTAGTATATTTCTTATCCTGTTGTAATGATATTAAATATAATAAGTTTATAATACAAACATTATCATAAATATATAAATTTGGAGGAATACTTTATAATGAGAAAGTTTGGACTAATAATATTACTATTATGTTTATTATGTTTTATTCCTACAGTAAATGCAGGCATAAACAATACTGATGGAATAAATCAAATCTCAGATGCAACGGATATAACTATAGAACGCCCTGCATATGTAAATAACAATCAGGAAGATACACAAAATACCAATAGAGCTACTTATAACAAGAATATCTCAACAGACAATTCATATAATAAATCAATCACTAAAACGCAGGACAATCAGTTAAACTATGTGAAAACAGCTTCCAATAACAATCAAACTAAACATTCAAGTAAGATGTCAGTTGCAAATATAACTGCAACCTATTCAGATACTGTTGTTTTAAGAACAACAGTTGTCGACAAAACATTAAATAAGTATGTGGCTAGTGGTAAGCTTGCATATAAGATAAATGGAATTACCCTTGGTGTTGTCCAGATAATTAATGGTAAGGCACAATTAGCATATGATACATCATCATTAAAAAGTGGAAAATACAATATCACAGCAGTCTATGCCGGATCATCCACAGTAAATTCCAATCGTGCCAATGCAACATTAACCATTAAGAAGATTGCAACAAAAATAGTTTTAGGTAATGTTAATGCCAAGACTAATACATCAACAACAATAAATGCCAAGGTATATGATAACAAAAATAGGTTGGTCAATGGTGGAACGTTAGTATTTAAGGTAAATGGATTAACTTTTGCTAAAGTAACGGTTAAAAACGGTACTGCAAGCGCTAAATATACTCCATTAAACATAGTAAGAAATTATACCATAAGTGTAGTCTATGGAGGAACAATTCGTCATTTATCAAGTACTCAAACTAGCAAACTTATCGTATCATTAAAGATATATACAATCAACTGGGCAAGCAAGGGAAATATCAAGAAAAACACTGTTTTATACAATAGCTTACCTAAAACATCCATAACAGAGGAACTTGTAAATTGTGCAAGTAGTGCTACTCCATATGTGGTTTTAGGTGATGGAAATGGTAAATGCGTATTTATCGTAGCAGGAATTCATGGAAATGAATTGTCCAGTCAATTAGCAGCTGTACGTTTAATTAATAATCTTGCCACTAAAAAAATTCATGGAACACTTTATATCTTCCCATTTGCAGCTCCAAGTTACACAGGAAACAATACTCGAACACTTAATGGTGTAAATCTTAATGCCGTTGCCGATAAAAGTGGAACATTGTCAAATAAATTGGTTAACTTTGCCATAAGTAAGAAAGCGGTTAGTTTAGGTGATTTTCATTGTACGATGCCGGGTGGAGAACCAGGAGCTGATGCAGCTATGGGATCATACAGTCCCTTAAAGGAAAGTGCAGCTCTTTCAAAATATATCAGTTCAAAAACATCAAGTCGCAGCATAATATATGATAAGGCTGCAGCAGAATATCCTGGAGCTGTTGAGGATTACTGTAATCAGAGGGGTATTGTAAGTGTTACATGTGAGGTTAAAACTCCTCATGGAACTATAGCATCAGGCAGTTCTGAGAAATCATATAAAATGATGAATTATTATCTTGCCTATCATAACTTAATATGATATGGTGATGTTGAAGGGGAATGCTTAGTTGCATCTTCCTTAATTTCTTTTTTAATTAATTAAATTTACTTAATATATTACTTTAATCATCCTCATTTGTCTTCTATATTTTTTTGATTAATTTTAAATAATTAATGTTATAATATTATACTATAGATGAAAATTAGTTAGTGGTATATTTTTATGTCAGAACGTTTAGAAAATATTTTTAATAATTTTGCTGATAATCATGAAGATGTTTTAAAACAGATGAATCTTAGTAAGGAGGAGTTTGTTGATAATGCAAAGCAATGGTCACAGACTGAGGATGGTAAGCTTGAAATTCAGAAGTTTATTCTTAGTCAGGAAATTGATGATTTAAAGCATCAAATCAGTGAACTTGAAGATTCTATTAGGAAAAAGGAAGAATCAATTAAAGATATTGATGATGAATTGAAGAAGTTATAATTTACAGGTGGTATTTAAATGGTTAAGTTAGAGTTTAAGAGGAAAGTTATGCGTGAAAATGATGATGAAGATAAGCCTATGTATGTTGAGGTTCCACGTGAGATTGTTGAGATGTATCAGTTGAATGATGGTGATGAGATAGAGTGGACCTTTGAGATTAATTGTAAGAATCAGAAGGTTACCACTTTCCATTATCAATATAAGGGTTTTTAGAACTTTCTTTTTTTATCATTTTTTTTGTGCATATAACAAGAATATTTAATCACTTTTTAGGAACAAAGGGGTGTTTTTGTTCACATTTTAGGAATCAAAAATTCTCATTTGTTGCACTTTTTTGGAACAAAAAATCACTAATCAACACATTTTTGGAACATTTTAATTAGCTGTTATGGTCTAGAAGTATTTTAAATCTTTTTATTTTATTATTACTCTTCTTTTTGTTCTTATTTTACGATTTAAGTGTAGAAATCCATTTTTTATGATTTTTTATAAAACTTCTCATAATGCTTTTTTTTATTAATTGAAAAGTTTTATGAATTTTTTTTCTGAATTTTTTATTTAACTATGCTTTTTTTTAATATTATGGATGATTATTTCTTTTTATTTGTTTTGCTTTATTTATTTGATATTTTATTTTTCAATTATTTTTTTTCTTTAATTTATTTTTTATTTTTTTTCTATTTTTTCTATAAATTTTTTATTTTTAATCAATAAATTTATAAATTGTTTTAAATTATATATTATAATAATGATAAATATTAATCATTGTTTAATTAATTATCTAAAATAATTATTGAATGTTTTTATATTAGAAACTATTAAATAATATTAATTAAAATAATGAACATTTCAAATGTCTGTAGTGATTTCTATTTGATAAGAAAATATATGTATTATTAATTCTTAAAATAGTATTACTTCAGGAGATGTATGACTATGGAAGTCAAAAATAAATATACTTCAGATAACGAAGACTTAATAAAACCCGTTAAGGATTATAAATTACACTTAACCGTTTTGTTAATTATAGTTATATCCGAATATATTGGAATAATAAGCTTACAATTAGCAGGAATATCAATAGTGATAATGCCATTATTGTATGCACTTATACTTGCCGTAGCAATATATGTATTCAAGCCTATAACATGGATAGGAGAAAAGCAATCCAATAGGGCAAGTGCAATAATGATGCTGTTGATTGGTCCCCTGCTTGCCAAGCTTGCAATAGCCAGTGGACAGAACATTGGAATAATATTCAATGCAGGACCTGCAATCTTACTACAGGAAGTAGGAAACCTTGGTACAATATTTGCAGCATTACCTATAGCATTACTATTAGGATTTAAACGCGAATCAATAGGAATGACAAGTTCCATTTGTAGAGAGCCACAGATGGCAGTAGTAATTGACAGATTCGGATTTAACTCACCAGAAACAAAAGGATTTTTCACAGTATTTCTCATAGGAACAGTACTGGGAACACCCTTTATAAGTATACTTGCAAGTGTACTGGTATATATAATACCATTACATCCATTTGCATATGGAATGGCATGTGGAATAGGAAGTGCCAGTATGAATGCTGCAGCAGTAGCATCACTTTCAACAATATTTCCACAATATGCAGTTCAGATGGAAGCATTCAGTGGAATGGCAAACTTGATTGCAATGGTAACAGGAATGTATGTATATATCTTTGTCGCAATCCCATTAACAGAATGGTTATATAGAAAGTTAGAACCGATAATACCTGTAATTATTAAAACAGATAATGAAGAACGTGAAGGAGAACTGTTAAATATTGAAAGCGAATTTGTCGATTGATACCGTACTTGAATGGATAGGAATTCTAGTGATCTTTTCAATAATGTCTGCAATAGGAAACTACGTTGGATATCAGTATCCATTTCAGGAGTCCATTGTTGGAATGTTTATACTATGTTTAATATCATTGGTAGGGTTAATACTTGAGAAAATAATACCTGTAAACATACCGTCTATTTTATATATTAGCCTGATTGGATTGATTTTAGCACTTCCAATATCTCCAGTTTCTGGAGTGATAATATATTATACATCTCGTGTTGAATTGATTTCATTAACAACCATACTGCTTGCTTATGCAGGAATTGCTATGGGTAAGGATTTGAATGAGTTTAAGAAAGTTGGTTTAAAGGGAATTCTGGTTACATTCTTTGTAATACTTGGTACATATTTGGGATCAGCTTTAATAGCTCAGGGAGTACTTATCACATCAGGAATGATATAAGACTCAATATAAACTTTTTTTTATTTTTATTTATTTTATTTTAGATTTAACATTACCTATGCATTATAGGGATAATTTATTATTGCATATGTATTGTAAATCATTGAATATTTTTTTCCTAAAAAATAATTCTGGAAATAATCAAATTTAGGATGGATTAAACAGTGACTAATGACAAAAGAAGACAATATGATAAAGAGCTTTTTGATTATAAATTACATTTATCAGTACTGTTGATATTTCTCATCTCTCAATATATAGGAGAACTAAAATATTCACTATTTAATCAAGTTACTATTATCTTACTACCCATGATCTATGCACTAATAATATCAGTCATACTATACAAATCATCAAAAATTACATGGATAAACATTAAACAATCAAAAACTGCAAGCATTATAATGTTAATCATCATAGGACCACTAATAGCAAAACTGTCAATAATAAGTGGACAAAACATTAACATGCTGATTGATGTAGGGCCCCTAATAATACTTGAACAATTAGGAGACCTTGGAGCAATAATAATAGGACTGCCCCTTGCAATAATATTAGGATTCAAACGTGAAGCAATAGGAATGACCAGTTCCATCTGCAGGGAACCACAAATGGCAGTCATAATAGATAAGTATGGTTTCAATTCATCTGAAACAAAAGGATTCATGATAGTATACATTATAGCAACAGTACTGGGAGCACTAATACTAAGCATACTTGTACCAATACTTGCAAATATAATACCATTACATCCATATTCATATGCAATAGCATGTGGAATAGGAAGTACAAGTATGAGTGTTGCAGGAATATCAGCATTAACCTCCCTATATCCACAGATACAAAATCAGCTCATGGCCTTTACATCAATAGCAAATATAATAGCTCTCATACTAAGCATTTATATCTACATGTTCATATCATTGCCACTAACCGAGAAAATCTATGAAAAAATAAAAAGCAAATAAAACAATATTCCTCTTTTAATTCATTTATTCGAATAAAAACTATATATTTTCATTCTTTTTACTAATTAATTAATAAATGTATAGTATTTTTCTCTACTGAAACATTTTTTCAATAAATCTTATATTCTATTAAAAACATAAATAATTATAGAATTTGTAATGAATAATAATTAAAAATATAAGAAGTGAATATATGAGTCAAATAAATGATAAAATAATAGAAACAGTAGAAAACTTAAGAAGCAGGAGTCCATTAACCCATTGTATAACAAACTTTGTAACAATAAACGACTGTGCAAATGCAGTACTTGCAATAGGTGGATCACCAATCATGGCAAATGAACCCGATGAAGCCGAAGAAATGGTAACCGTAGTAAACACATTATTAATAAACATCGGAACACTATATAAATCACAAATAGAAGCCATGAAAATAGCATCCCAGACAGCAGCAAAACTCCAAAAAGCATATGTACTAGATCCTGTAGGAATAGGGGTAAGCAAAATAAGAAACGATACAACAATGGAATTAATGAAAGAGGCAAAACCATCAATAATCAGAGGAAACCTATCAGAGATAAAAACACTAGCAATGCTATATG
Source organism: Methanosphaera stadtmanae (assembly GCA_015062825.1). Lineage (GTDB taxonomy): Archaea > Methanobacteriota > Methanobacteria > Methanobacteriales > Methanobacteriaceae > Methanosphaera > Methanosphaera stadtmanae_A. The sequence goes on along the minus strand of SUTR01000022.1, from coordinate 28,252 downwards.
AAATCCTAGATGAATGTACACAGGCAAAAGGAGTGGATGTAGCAGATACAGATGTAATAAATGAAGATACTCTTGATTCAAATGTAAAACTTGTAGAAAGCATAGCACAAAAACTTGATACTACCATAGCAGTATCAGGACAAATAGACATAATATCCGATGGAAAAGACACATATGTAATTAGAAATGGACATCCAATGCTAAGTGACATTACAGGAAGTGGATGCATGCTTGGATGTCTCATGGCATCATATGCAGCAGTAACCACACCAATAATGGCTGCAACAACCGCAGCAGCAGTCATGGCAATAGCAGGAGAAGTAGCAAATCAAAAAGTAGCATATCATAAGAAAGGAACAGGAACATTCAGAAGCGAACTGATAGATGCATTATCACTCATGGATGAAAAGATAATAAACAGATATGCTAACATTACAAAAAACTAAGAGTGACTATGACCATGATAGACTACACAGTATACCTTGTAACAGACCAGTTTAACCTCTCTGAGGACGAATTTCTAAAAGTCATAGAAGAGGCAATAAAGGGCGGATGCACTATTGTACAGCTAAGGGAAAAAACATCCTCAACCAGAGACTTCTACAACCTAGCAGTCAAGGTAAAGGAGATCACATCAAAATATGACGTACCACTAATAATAAACGACCGCCTTGACATAGCACAGGCAGTAGATGCAGAAGGAGTACACCTTGGACAAACAGACATGCCCTGTGATATAGCACGCAGTATTCTAGGAGACGATAAAATAATAGGAATAACCACAACCACATACCAAGAGGCAACAGAAGCAGTAAAGCAAGGGGCCGACTATTTGGGTGTTGGAACACTAATACCAACAGACACCAAGAAAGATGCAGAACTAATAACAAAGGAAGACCTTGAATTAATCAGAGATAACATAAAAATACCAAAAGTAGGAATTGGCGGAATCAAGGAACACAACACAAGAGAAATAATAGAAGAAAACAAATTTGACGGAGTCGCAGTAGTATCAGCCATAATGCTAAGTGACAATCCACAGCAAACATCACAAAACTTCTACAAACTGGTAAAAGGATAATAAAACCTAAAAAACTAACAATACATTAAATAAATGCTATTTCTACCATCCCTCCCTTTTTTTATACTTTTTCACGGTTTTAACTGATATAATTGTCCCATTATAATCATCACATTAATATTCATCTTCACTTAATCTTCATAAAATAAGAAGATATTAACAAGAAGATAGACAAATAAATAATATTAAGAGGTAATATTATATGCAAAACTTATATCAAATCCTGGAAAATCCAGAAGATCATTCGAAATTCTACATATCACTAACAGAAGATAATCATACACATAAAATCAACCTAAAAGAATTCATAAGGACACAATATCCAACACTACACGATACAATATTACAAGAAGATAAAACGATAGATGATGATGAAACATTCTTCCTATACAAGCAGATAACATATGAAAATCAGACAATAGGCTATGTATCATATAATTTGCTTGATGAATTTGAAGACAATACAATAATATTATTAGACAACTATTATCTAATACCAGAATATGATGACTATGCATTCATAATAGATGATATGATAGAAACAGGATTTTCATTAGGATTTCAGATAATAATCAAATATCCCACAAGAAAACTGGTAGAAGCACTGATATCAACAGAATTTGCATATAAAATAGATAACCAAATAACCTATAGTGAAATACCATTCCTGACAGATACAATAGCAATAGATGCGGCACTATCAAAAACAATATCACAGATAGACACAAAAAAAGAGGCTAAATCATATACAATATCATCATTATATGATCTGGAATTATGTGCCGTCATAACACTAACGCCACATACCGATAAAATATACAATGGACAACAGCTGGATGATGAAACAATGGATGACTACTGTTGTCTAAGCATAGCCTTGGATGAAGACAATAAAATCTATGACTGTATAAACAAAAGAAGAAAAAACAAGCACATTAAAAGATGTGACTACTTTATACATGTGGATGAAGTACTGACAAAATATGAGCAGAAACAACACAAATAGGTTTTTAAATAAATTAGTATTGGAGGTTTAAATAATGAACAAGCAAATACTATCTGTATTAGCAGTTATAATAGTATTACTGTTTGGTGGAATATTTGGATTGAATGTATTTGACAATAATACTGCTGCAGATGTTTCAACAAACACATCACAAAATATAAGTGTACAAGAAGATGGAGAATATATAACTGTAGAGGAAGTCTCAGCATACATAAAAGAGTTTCATAAATTGCCAAAAAATTACATAACCAAGAAGGAAGCTCAAAATCTGGGATGGCAAGGAGGACCATTAAAGAAATATGCGCCGGGTAAAAGTATTGGAGGAGATGTATTTACTAATCGTCAGGGTATACTTCCTCACATAGAAAGCAAATACATAGAATGTGACATAGATGCAAACGGTACAAGTCGCGGAGCAAAAAGAATAGTATACTCTACAGAAGACTATAAGGTATACTATACCGATGATCATTATGCAACATTTAAGGAAGTATAACTATATACTTAGTATTGGAGTTGATTATATGAAAATCATAGAATTGGATGGAAAATGCATAAAGAAACATTCACATGACTACCTTAAAGAGAAATTTTCATTTCCTGATTACTATGGAAAAAACCTTGATGCATTATATGACTGCCTAACAGATATTGGAGTTGAAACAGAAATACATCTTAAAAACTCATCACTGGTATCACTTGATATGATAGACACATTCTTTGATGCATCAGTAGTAAATAAATATCTAACATTCGAATGTGATGATTAAATAATCATCAAATCTACTTATTTTTTAAAAAAATAACTTAATATTAAAATGAAATACTTTATTATCTTTAAAGGGATTTTACAAAAACATAATTATAAATATTTTCATCAATAAACTATCAAATACATTATAAAAATTATCAATTGAACTTTAATACATTTTAATAGATAATTATTATGGCAATTGATATAAGAGATTTTATATAAATTCTTTTTAGAAAAACTATAATCAAATAATAAGATAGGATGATGATAAAATGGCCGATAAAGTAATATTAGTAGTAAGTTTTGGAACATCATACAACAATAACCGTGACCTTACAATTGGAGCAATCGAAAATGACATCAGGGATTACTTCAAGGATTATGAAATCAGAAGAGCATTTACAAGTCAAATGATAATAAACAAACTTAAAAAACGTGACAACCTAGAAATAGACAATGTAAAGGATGCATTAGAAAGAGCAGTAAATGATGGAGTAAAAACACTTATTGTTCAGCCTACACATATGATGGATGGAACAGAATATCATTATAAAATCAAGGATCATCTGGATGATTATAAGGATAAGTTTGACACACTCATACTCGGTGAACCACTAATCAAATATGACAGGGATTATGATGATCTAATTGATGCAATTACAAAAGCAGAATATGATGATGACACTGCAGTTTGTTTCATGGGCCATGGAACACCAGCTGATTCAAACAAAATTTACACCACATTACAGGATAAATTAACCGATAAAAATTATGAAAATTATTATATAGGAACAGTTGAAGCAGAACCTTCCTATGATGATGTTCTTGCAATGATTAAAGAAGGACAATACAAGAAGATTGTTTTAAAACCATTGATGGTAGTGGCAGGAGATCATGCTCAAAATGATATGGCAGGCGATGAGGAAGACTCATGGAAATCCATGTTCGAATCAAATGGATATGAAGTAGAATGTGTAATTGAAGGACTGGCACAATCAAAAGACATCAGAAATATGTATATTAAACACCTGGAAGAATTAATTGAAAAGATAAACTAAATTTTCAATTAAAAACTATTTTTTTCTTTTTAATTACTTTTTTTTGATAAAATTTATTTTTATTCTAAAACAATAAACATCATCTTCGTGATGGTAAAGAAAACCTATAATAAACAGATTATAGTTTAAAAATCATTATTAATAATTTAAAAAAAATAAAATGAAGTGGATTATTAGAACAAACGGTTCTATTCTTCAGCTGGTATGACCAATACTGGAACTGGTGATTGTCTGACTGTTTTTTCAGTCACACTACCTAAGAGTAATCTGTCAACAAAGTGTTTACCACTACTTACCATTATAACCATATCAACATCTTCATCCTGTGATACTTTCTTAATGAGTGCAGCAGGATTACCTTCTAATGTAAGAAGTCTGATTTTAATCTTTTCAGGACAGTTACTTCTTTCTAATAACATATCTTTAATGTTTTCAGTTACCCGTCTTCCTTCCTGTTCAAATACAAGTTCATGTTCCTGTTCTAAAGCATCTTCTGGAAGGCTAGTCATACGTTTACTGTCAACGGCATTTAAAATTATAATTTCAGAATCTTCATCTTCAGCAATAGTTAATGCATAATCAATTGCTTTTTCAGAGTTTTTAGAACCGTCAACAGGTAATAAGATTTTTTCAATTTTCATAAATATATATCCCCACATTCATAATTATTGTATATAAAAATATATGTATATCGTTACATAAAAAAGTATTCCATTTCTATTTTTAATTTAATAAGGGAATTAAGTATATTGGAATATAAATTTAAGCATACCAAAAAATGAATATTTAACAAATTATAAAGATATAATTACTAATGATAAAAAAATATTTTTTGGAGAAAAATCATGGATATGATAAATAACATTTTTGGATTTATACTGGCAATAGCAGTTGCATACTCTCTAAAGACAGTACCACAACTAATATCCGAACATCGTGGAATAAGAAAAACACCGGAAAAGCAGGGATATGGACAGCCACCAATCAATGACATATGGACTCATGGAACAGAACTTTGGATATTCTTTTTATACATTATCATAGGAATACCAATACTGATATTCATTGTAGAACAAAGTATGAAACTTACAGGAACATTTATACCAGCAACAATACTCATACTTGCAATAGTCTTAATAACAAGACACTATGCAAATAAAAAGGCTGCAGAAAATCAGGCAATAATAGAGGCAATGCCTGATGAAGAAAGATACAGAAATCCAGAAGATAAGGATAAGATATATCTATGGTAAATGCTGGAAATTTAGTGAAATTTAAGATAAATTTCCAATAACTATTTTGATTAATGTTTTCTAAAGATTCCCTTTTTATTTTACTATTTTTTTGATAAATCTATTTAATTTATATTATTGCTCAATAATCAACACATTAAAAAGGGGGATTGAGGGAGATTATGTATTTTTAGTTATTGTATTATTGTTATGGTAGTGTTTGTCTCTATTCGTTTATTGTTTGTTATCAATACTGCCGTCAATGTATAATCTTTGCTTTTTAGATTTCCAAGATTATAGTAAAGTGTTGCTATACTGTTTTCATCGGGCGTTAAATATATTATTTTACCATTTTCATCTTTAAGAGTTTTTCCATTTAGCTTAAACACTACTTTTCCATTTGCATATGATGTTATCTGTGCCTTTATTGTAATGATGGTATTGGCCTTTACAGGCTCCTCTGGTTGTATAATGCTGATATCAGTATCATCATCTATTTTTATCATGACTTTGCTATCATTTCTGGATGATGATATGTAATTTGAACCAGAGTATACAACGCTGATGTTTACAGTCCTATTGTTTAGACTATCTGGAAGATCATATGTTATATTTGCCGTTGAATCTACAACTTTTACATAGATTACCTTACCAGCATCATCCTTAATTGTCTTGCCATTTATCTTAAAGACTACCTTTCCAGTATTTATATGGACATTGTTTATATCTGTTATATTTGCAGCAATGATTAATTTATGGCCTGTGATTGTGGTTGTAATGGTGGATATGCTATCTGTTTTGACGTTTATTGTAATGCTGTCATTGCAGACTTTTGTAGCATTTTTATTAAAGATTGCAGTAATGTTGTTTTGTCCTAATTGCAATTGTTTATCTATTATGACCGTTCCATTAGTATTGTTTAATGTCAGGGTATCATTGTTTATGATAAATGTAACCACTCCGTCTGTTATGGGATTGTCATATTGGTCTGAGATTGTGGCCTTGATTGTGCAGTTGTTTGTATCAGTTGATTCCACCTTTATCTTTGTGATTGTATTTTTTGTAAATGCTTTAATTGATGCCGTCTGTGAATAGTATATATGATTAGGATATTCCCATGAAAGATTACATAAATCCTGCCATACAATTCCATCATAGCTTATAAATGACACATTTTCCCTATAATAATATTTGTGTGTTGTAATATTCTCAGATATAGGTACTCCTGCATCTGTGGCTGTTGTAATCTTGAATTCCACTGTAAAGTTATCATATTGTTTTAGGGATATTGGATTGTTAAGCTTTATGGTATGATATCCTGCAGTTGCAAATCCCTCTTGCATATGGACTTGATTATCATTTACATATATTCTAACAGTATAATTGGTATCATCATTGAAGTAGGTTGATGTGGCCATTAGATATTCATCATTTCTTGATGTGTAGATATTCTTATAATACACAGTAGTTGTATTGTTCAGGAAGTAATCTGTATAGCCTCCAAGATCATACTGATAATTGTTGTCATAGGCTATGCTATCATTTAGGATGAATGTGAATGAATAGTCCATTAACGTATGGGTTGCATCATAGTATGATATGTAGTAATATCCATCTTCACCACTTGCTGTTCCCCAACTGTTCTTGACTATCCATGCACCATCACCTTCAGGTGTTGTCTTAAAGTTGTATCTTGAATATGAATCATTCCATCCTACAATGCTTACTGCATGATTGGCAGAATTAATTTCATTATTATAATAATTTCCGCCATTGCTGCATGAAAAGTTCCAGTAGAGGCTGCTTGTAACAGCACCATATCTTATCAATGCCTCCTTAATCATGAGGTTATCTGTGAAGTTTGCCCTTCTAATAAATGCCACGTCCTGAATATGCAACAGACTATCCAATACCGGTGATATTATTGAACTTATAGTATATGCATCATCACATTCAAGTACTGGTCCAAGCCAACTTGTAAGATATGCAAGTGACATATAATTATTTCCACCATTATTTGGAAGGTAATTCCATCCATAATCACAATAGGATGCCAATATGTTTTTCATATTGTTTTCAGAAAAATCATAGGTAATACCTGAAGCCTTCAATATGCACGATTCAAGTGATGCCAAAGCGGCAAAAGCCCAGCAATTACCATCAGAAAACTGATTCTTAACACTAGTTACCTGATTATAGCTACGAAGATCATAGCTTTCAGGCAATGTAATATTATCCATATCAATATACTGATAGAATGAAACATTACCATCTCCAATGAATGTATCTGGCATAGCTTGTATGATGATATCCTCATCAGGACAGAAATTATCTGTTAAAACGTTATCTTCACCAATTATACAATCTTCTGATGCAACAATATAAAGTGTAGAAGATTTGCTGGCATTATTGTATCTTATATAATTTGAAGTGATTCGTGATGGACTTATATTATCCAGATATATTGCACTTGCAATTCTAGCATTATTGTATTCAAATAATGAATTTGATATGTTTGATGCACCATCAAAGAAGTAAACTGCCCCACCATTAAACATGGCCGTATTATTGATAAATGAAACATTATAAATGTCACTGTTGGAGTTAAACAGTGTCAATGCACCACCCATTGTATCTGCACGATTATCTTTAAATACAGAGTTGTTGATGCTAAGATTACTATTAACACAGCAAATTGCTCCACCAGTACCTGCACTATTTGATGTAAAAACTGAATTATTAATATATACTTCAGTATTTTCAACATATAAGCTACCACCATTAATATTATAGCAGTCACTGAAACTACAATTGTTAATGATGATACTTCCATTGCTGCTATGTATTAGATTACTATTATATTGCCTGAATATAACATTATCTGCTTTAAAATCATATTTATTGGAAATATCCGTATTGATAAATGATAAATTTGAAAGACTGAAATATTCATTATTAATCAAGTATCCACCAGAAACAATGGTATCTCCAGTTATGCTTCCTTCCATTGTAATATTTGAAAATGACTTACGGCCTGAATAATTATACACTCCACTTGATAGGTGGATTTTTGAATTGTTCACAATTCTAGCTGATGTCAAATATTTATAGGGATTGCTCTTGCTACCGTTTCCATTATCATTCAATGCATTGGCATCAAAATAAATCTCATTTGCACTTTCATCTTCAACGCTTGAAACAATATTTGAATCAGAATAACCATTATCATATGATGTGGTGTCATTATATGCAAAGCTTACAGGAATAATAGTTAATATTAATAATAATAGTAATAATATATATTTTTTCATTAAAAACACCCTACCTACAAGAGAATTCTATTTTCACAGTATTTGTTATTAATTATATATTATTAATAGCTATTAAAATCTTTCAGTGTTTTTAATTGTAATTTCACTAATTTTGTCTTGTTGTATCAATATTGTTTAGTTGTAACTCTAATTATAACAAAAGTTTATACCTTGAACCTCCCCATCTTGTAGAAGATGGGGATTCTTGGGTTGTTGAAATCACTACTGATTCCAAAGATTACCAAGCTATCCCCCTCGCACCGAGGGTTCATCACAGGAAGTGTTGTATTATTTTTCCTGTGAATAATTTATATATATATTATTATTATTTTTTTATGTTATTGTTGTTTCATCTAACAAATTACTGGCTAGTATTTTTAATCCTTCGTATAGTATGTTTTTTGCTGCGTTGATGTCTCTGTCGTGTTCTGTGTTACAATGGGGGCATGTCCATGTTCTCATGTCGAGTGTTAGTTCTTCGTATTTTTCTTTGCATACATTACATAGTTTGCTTGATGGGAAGAACATATCTACTTGTATGAAGTTTCTGTTGTTCCAGTGGCATTTGTATTTGATCATGCTGATGAATTTGCTTATGCTTATTGCTTGTAGTTTGGGTGCAAGTTTTTTGTTTTGCATCATGCCTTTGATGTTTAGTGTTTCCATGAATATGTTTTGATGATTGCGGACAATGGTGTAGCTTATTTTATGTAGGAAATCGTCTAGTTTATTATTTCTTTTATCTATCCATTTCCAGTATTTTTGTAGTGTTTTGTAGTAGTTGTGGCTTCCATATTTTTGTCGGCTCATTTTTCTTTGGTATTTTTCTATCATTTCATTTTCATGTTTGAGGTCTAAATTGGCTATCTTAGTACCGTCATCCAATGTTGCAAATGTTTTCATACCCATATCTATGCCTACATTACCACGACAATGTGGCCATGGAGTATAATCAATTTCTACATTAACAACAGCATAATATTTTCCATTTTTGAATTTAATTGTTGCATTGTTAATTTTAGAAGTATGAAGATATATCTGATATTCATCACTTGTTTTATATTTTATAAATCCCAGTATGGGTACTCTTAACTTGTTGTTTTCTACCCTTATACTATTGTTATTATTTTGTACCCTGAATGTTTTTTTAGTCTTTTTACGAGATTTAAATGTCGGATAATTGGAAGTATTATTGAAAAATTGTGTGAAAGATTGTGATAAGTCTCTTAGTACTTGTTGTAAACTGGTGGATTCACTATCTTTCAAAAATGTGAATTCTTTTTTCAAATCTTTAAGAATATTATTAAACAAGATTAATGATGGATAAATCTCTTTTTCACTTTCCATAGCTTCTTCATACATCTGATTGTATCGTTCCAATACCTTATTCCATACAAATCGTGCATTTCCAATGTTCTGATGTATCAGTGGAATAAGTTCATCCTTGGGATATATTCGAATTTCCAAACCTTTGTTTATCAATACCATAATAAGTATACCTTCGAAAAATCCATTCTTTTTTTTTAATTTAAAGACTAGAATACAACAAAAAGATATGCCTACTTTTTCTTTATTGGGGAAAATTCTAGTAATTAGAGATATTACTTAATTACTCCTATCCTCATAATCTTTTTCATCAGAATTTTTTTTCTAGATGTTTATTTGTTGTCTAATCCTTTTTCCAATAGGGAATATTTTTTTCCCAGAAGTAATAACTTTTAAAATAATATATTACTAATATAATCAATTCTTTAAGTTTGATTTATAATATATATTACTTTGTTTATATACTGTTATTACTTCTTGTATTACTTTATAATTTTTATAGTATTAATACTTTTGCTATTGTTAATACTTTTTGGTACTATGTTTGAAAAATTTTCATCCCCTACCTTAGAGGTAGGGGTATTCGCTTTTGGATAAAAAATTAATTTCATATTTAATATGTCACAAACATTTTCTATTATTTTTGCATGATGTATTTTTGCATTGTCAATGATTAAGTAAATTGGCTTTTCTTTTGATAAGATTTACTTTATTTTTGAATTTTGAAGGTTTTTTAATATTATTTCTCTTTGTAAATTACTTATTTTTCTTGAATTATAGGTATCTTCTTTTCTACATATTTTTTCTATTGACTTCTGTTTTGGAAATTAATAGTTTCATAGGTAATTGAATAGGTGATTGTAAAAATGATTTTAAAATGGTGATCTTAATCATTAAATATCTTGAAATTATAACAAGATTAACTTAAATTATAATGTTAGTCATAACAGACTACTGATTTAAAGTCTCATCCGAGAAATAATATATTAAAATTTTCATAGATTTAATGAGTTTTAATGTAAAAAATACATATTATAATTAATATTATAATAAAATTCATATATCTTTAATTAAATTAATATACAAAATAATAAATATTATAATAACTTAATAAATAGTTATACGCTTAAATATATAAACATTAAAATATGGGAATAATCCAAGAAATGGAAGTGAAAATTATGGCAAGACCCATACCACCAACACAGGACATTGAAACGGAAGAAGAATTAGAAGCATTCCTTGAATATATGAATAGATGACCTACAAAAGAAGAAAAAGAAATGGGAAAACAAGCAAGAGAAATCTATGCAAAAACAAAGATAAGAAATTAATTGTTAATTCTCATTTATTAAAATATACTTAGGAATATAATCATATAGAATTAATTGATTTTTTTTTAGAAAATTTATCCTAAAAGGAATACCTCAACTTCTACAGGTGGGGGATGGAATGTAACTTCAGTAAAAAGTATGAATTCACTTAATCTAAATCATACTAAAAATTATTAAAAAAAATCAACAGATTTTCCATTGGATTATTTATACTTTTGATGATTCTTTGGAATATTTTAAAAAAAAACATTTTAATCTATCATTATAGAATATTAGTCGATATTGTATTTTAAAAGTATAAATACTTTTAAAGAGACATTATTACATATGAAATGAAATTTTAATAGGAATCAACATTCTGTATTCCGTTATGTATCATATTGTGTTAGTAACCAAGTATCATATAAACGTTATTATTCCAGATGTTTAGAACCCACGGAATGTGGGGGATAACTTGGTATATTTAAGTTCCAATAAAAAATTACAACCCAAGAATCTTTATCTTCTACAAGATGGAGAGGTTAAAAAATATTATTAACAAATCAAATATTAGGTGTTAACATGTCTTTATGCATTGATTATAATTTAAAAAATTTATTGGATGTAATTCAAATTCCATTATATAATTCATTAATGAATAAAAATAAAGTATCCAATCCTGAAATAATCAATTCTATTGATTTGAATATTACAAATTTCAACAAGTATTTTCCACTAATATCATCAATATTAAAAAATAATGACAATTATAAGAGTGACTTGCTATATGATTTTATGGAAGTAAGATTAATGTCAAGTTATATATTTGATAAACTTGATGAAATAACAACCAAAGTATTTGTTGATATAGATCCATTCCTAGATACTATATATGAAAATTTACTCTTTGTAGATTATATCTTAGATGACTTTCATAATATCTTAAACATAAAAAATGAGTATATTAATAAAAATATATCTAAAGAAGAATATACTATGGCATATAACCGATATAAACTTAAATTAGATGAGAATACAAAAATATTTTATGATAAATATTATGATGAGTCCAATAATGAAAGTAATGAGAAAATAGTAAAAAAAATAATGCCACTGGGGTTTGCTGATAAATGAATCTTGATAACGTATGTTTTGATACTAATACTATAATTTCTTACTTATTTTTCATTGAACCAAACTATACTATAATGCAAGAGTACATTAATCAATCCGAAGATTATTTCTACTTAACAAAACATATACTCAATGAATGTGACAAAATAGTAGAAATTAAGGTAATTATTATTAAACAAATACTGGCAGATGCAATAATATTTTTAGATGAATATAATAATATGATATTTAATAAAAATAAGTTTATTAAAATGTTTATCCAACAACATGACTTTTATGAATATGCTAACAAATCATTTAAAAAAAATGATGTCAAAACAGTATTAGAAGAAATATGGAAAGAATCTTGTGATGAGAATATGGATGGATTTAATTTACTAAAAAGATTAAGAAACTTTGATATTTCCTTTAAAAACATTATCAATAAATATAAAGATGAACTCTATTCAAAATGTATTATTATAGCTAATCATATCAATAAACATGAAAAAATAAATCATTTATTAGAAAAAAATAATTCTCATAAAGAAGATAACGAAATAATCCTAGACATTTATGAATATTATTTAAAACACAATATAACATTCATATTCATAACATTTGATAATAATTTCTATGATTCTTTAGTTAAATGTAATTTTAAATTCATAAAGAACATATATAACCTTCAAGATATTCGACGATTAATAAACAACAGAACACAAGATTAATTTACATGATACTAATTAAAGTAAAATAATTTTATTTATATTATATTAAATTTTTTTTATTCGCATCAAATTTATTACATTATTTAAAATTAACATGCATCAACAGATCCAATTCTATCTAGTAAAAAAGTAATATCGTGGAAAAAACTAATATCTCCTTCTAATCTAATCAGGTATACATTAATTCTATAGATATTAATTGCTTGTATTGTGTGTAACTATTTTTTAAGTTTTTACTATGTTTATTGTGAATTACTTGTTAATTTATCATAATTTGTACCAATATAAGTAGTTGTTATAGTATAGTTTCCTGATTTATAGATTTCTGGTAGTGTGTAATCCACAGTCAAATGACCATTAACTACTTTTGCATAGATTACTTTACCATTTTCATCTTTGATTGTTTTACTGTTGGTTTTGAATACTACTTTTCCAGTGTTTATTTCTTTGTTGTTGTCTGTGATTGTTGCTTTTGAGTGTGATAAATTCTCATTAAGTAAAAATATATTTTACATTGTCTTAAGTTTTATGAGTTTTATTTTAAATAATATTATATATAATTATAATAAAATTCATATATTTTTAATCAATTAAATATACAAAACAATAAAAATTATAATAATTTATAAATAGTAATACAATTAGATATATAAACATTAAAATATAGAAATAATCCAAGAAAAGGGGGAGTGAAAATTATGGCACGACCAATACCACCAACACCAGACATAGAAACAGAAGAAGAATTAGAAGCATTTTTGGAATACATTAATCGGCCTCGTACTAAAAAAGAAAAACAAATATTTAAAGAGGCAAAAGAAATATATAAAAATACAAAAATGAGAAATTAATAATATTATAATATTTTTTCTAAATAATCTTTTAACTCAGGGATATCTTTTTTGATTACTTCCCACACTAAATCATACATTATACCTTCATAATGATGTGCGTGGATAATTCTTAATCCTATTAATCCACTCCAATCTATTTTATCATGTTCTTCTAAAAATTCAGGAGATAACCTTTTGATATATTCTCCTATTTCTACTATTTCTAATCCACATGCTGCTTGATAATGTTCATTAGAACTGTATTTGGCCAATCATCACCAAAATATTCTACATGACTTTGCATTCTATTACAATGATATAACAGATATTCTAAATTTTTTCACTTCTTATCGTTCATACAATAACACTTCTTCTTTATTGATTCTATTTAAAAAGTCCTTATTAGAAAAACCAGTTGTAATTAGATCAATATCACAATTGAATGCATTCTCCAATTTTCTCAATAATGAAAAATATTGCAAACCTACTACATCGCCCTTGTCCATTATAAAATCCAAATCACTATTTTCAGTTGTTTTTTGTTTGGCATAGGAACCAAAAAGACTTATTTTGGCAACTCCATATTCTTTGGCTATGGGAACCACGATTCTTCTAATTTCTTCTATAGTATATACCATGAACATCACTTATTTTTACTAGATAAATAATGATATGTAATAATTAACTTTAATACTTTACAATATTCTTTAATATTATTGATATCTACTTGGAATTATCTGCTAAATAAAATCTTTTTAATCTAAAATTATATTCTGTGAAGATGAATAATCATATTTAAGAATAATAAAAAGTTAAATTGAAAAATAGATACATAGAGAAATATGGATAATTATTAAAAAAAGTATCAGTGGGAAATCAAATCCCCACATGATTATAAGTAAAATTCTAATTAATTGACAGTTAAAGTTTTACTATCTTCAAGGCGTTCATAATCCGGTGATATTAAAACAGCTGTGATATTATAATCCTTTGCTTTATATGAATCAGGCAATGTATATTCAACAATTACTGTGTTGTTAACTATTTTTGCATAGATTACCTTACCGTTAGCGTCTTTGACTGTTTTACCGTTTATTTTGAAGACTACTTTTCCTGTGTTTATTTCTTTGTTGTTGTCTGTGATTGTTGCTTTTAGTGTTATTGTACTACCAATTGTTGCTGGTTCTACTGGATCGATGGTGAATGTTGGTGCTTCTTTATTTAGGGTAATTTCTGTTTTTTCACTTGTTAATTTATCACATTGTGTGGATCCGGAGTATACTGCTTCGATTATTGAGCCTTCTTTCCATGTGTCTGGTACTATGTAGTTTTCTATTGTTGCTGTTCCGTTTACTACTTTTGCATAGATTACTTTACCATTTGTGTCTTTTAGTGTTTTACCGTTGACTTTGAATGTTACTTTTCCTTTGTTTATGTCTGTGAGTGCTTGCATTGTGAAGCGTATAGTTGCTGTTATTGTTGTAGTTTCTCCTGGTGTGAATGTGGTTGTGTCTATGATTAGTTCGTTTGTTGGTTTGTGTTTTATGTGGGTGTTGTTGGTGAGGGTGTTGTTTTCTATTGTTACAAGGCTTGTTTCATTGTCGTCTACTCCTTCACCTGTTATTCCGCTACCCCATTGGTTGACTATTCCAGAACCTACATAGTATATTCTGTTGTTTGCTATGTTGTTGTTTGCACCGGATAGTACTATACCCCAACATATAGCTGCTGGTGTTTCAGGTCCTATAATAATGTTGTTAAGTATTTGGTTGTTACAGTTTGCTATTGTTCCACTTGGTATGTCTACATTGTATGTTGTAAGATATACTAGGTTTCCCACATTTCCATCTGCTTCAACTGTAGAGTTAACAAGTGTTGAGTTGTCAGCCCAGTTAAATACAAAGGTACTGCTTCCACCGTTGTCTTTTGTGTAGAAGTAGCTGTTTTTAACTAGGATATTTGTTGAATTATGTCCAATACTAGTTTGTCCTACACCCCATCCAATAGCTTTAGAGACTACGACATTTGATATGTTATCAAATACCATGTTGTGTGCATTTCTTACATAGAATTGGGTGTTGTATGTGTAAAGTCCTGTTATATTAGATCCTGAAGCTCCATTGTTGTATGTTATGCTGCTGAAGTTTTCTATTCTACCATCATTAGTTGATGTGATTATATTAACTGGTTTGTTTATTACTAGGCTTGAGAGTCCTGTTACTCCACCAATTGTTCCTTGGAAGTCAAGTGTGTCGCCTTCTTTTACAAGAATACTTAAATTATTTGCTTTTGTTGTATCGAAATATATTTTAATAGTGTCATTATTTATTATGTGGTATGTATTATCATAAACATAATCTTCAGGTATGTTTTCCTCATATACTTCACCATAGTTTGTTATATCTCCTGTTGTAGTAATATTGTCAATGACAATAAGTCCATAATTTGTAATCCATTTTGATTTTTCATCTACGATAATATTACTGTTATTGATGTTTAATATTCCGAAGTTTACATTATTTTCAGTAGTAATATTACAATTATTTAATGAGATATTTCCATTAAAATTATAGGATTTATTTAATGAAATATCTGTAATAGTCCAATTACCATTTATAGATTCAATGTATGGTAGTAATTTTGTAATATCATTTGTTACAATGTCTCCTAAACCAATTATTTGTGCATTATCAGTAATTATCGTATTATTATCAATATATATTGTACCATAATTATTAATAGTGGAATTGACTATGCTATTATTTAATGTAAGTGTTCCTTCATTATTAATTAAATTATTAATAGTAGAATTATTAATTATTAAATCAGTATCATTAGAATTATCAAATTTACCATTTATTATACAATTGTTCACAGTTAAATTACCGGTATTTGTTTTATCAGAATTTAAAGTAAAATTTTCTAAAACATAATCACCATCATATACAGGACGATAAGCTAATAATTTACTAGTATCATTCATGATAATTTCACCATTGTTTGTAAGACCAAAATTTTCACCAAATATTGTATCATCTGATATTACAAGTTTTCCATAATTTGTTAGTTGTGAATTTAATGTACTATTATTTATTATGAGTATTCCTTCTTCTTTATTTTCTATTACTCCGATAATGGTCATATTATTGAATGTCATATTTACATAATTATGTAATTCATGACTTATGGTAGCATCATTAAATGTAAAATTACAATTATTATTAAAGTAAAGATACTTTCCACTAAATGTAGCTCCATTACCATTCATAATAATATTTCGACTATATTCTCCGGGATTATAACCGCTTGATCCAACAGCATAGTTTATAGGATTTAAATTTATTATTAATTCATCATATTCTGAATTATTAACAATTTCTCGTATTGCAGTTCGTGCTTCTTTATATCTAGATGTAGCATTAACAATCTTACTTGCTGTTTTTAAGTTTTTGTCTGTTTTTTCTAGATTCTTTGTTGTTTCAATGGTATTATCATTTGTTGTAGGTGTTGTTTGTTCAGCTGTTATTGTATCTGTAGTGTCATCTATTGCTACATCTAGGGTTTGGTCTGTAGCGTTTGCTGATGTTATTCCTACAAGCATGTATAATAGTATTGATACAAAGAATATTCTTTTAACATTCTTGTTCATATTTGTTCATCTTCTTTATATTTTACAATGTAATTAACCAACAGATATTATATTAAAAATTACTTTATTAATGTTTTGTTTTGTTGATTAATTAATTATTATATTTATATTCAATTTATTAATAAGTTTAAGTGTGTTAAATTGATTTTAAAGAATGGTTTATATGTGTTTGTTTATTATATAATTGGATATTATTTAACTGTCTGGGGGGGGCTAATACTAATTTTTATATGTAAAATAAAGATTTTAAAAGTTTTATTTAATAAATAGAAGATTATAAAAATTATTTTATATGAATTAAAAGGGGGGGATGGAAATAGAAAATCTCTATTATGAAGTGTCATGAAAAAAATGGGGATATGAAGTTATAAGTATTTAATTTTAGGAGGGGTTAATTATAAACTTCTTAATTTCTTTTTACTCATTTTTGGACAACCGACACTTGATTTATATACATTTTTTCGTTGTTCGATTTTAGTTATGAAAATATAATTTTCTTTTATAAAAAATACTATTCTAAAGTTTCCCGAGCGAGCTCTTCTATCTTTGTCGGAATATTCTAATCGTTTAAATTTACTGTTAAATGGATTTTCTATTACCTCTTTTATGGTGTTGCAAATTTGATTATGAATATGCGAATTATTTTTCTTTAATCCATCAAGAAAATCTTGACAAGAATTAATAATTTTTATTTTATATTTATTCATAATTTTAACTCTGTAAAATCACTTAAATCATCAGATTCAACTTTATCATGAAGTTTTTTTAATTCTCCTAGAAATTCATGATATTCTCTGCAATTATTTGTTTTGGGAATATTGAATGTTGATGTTTGTAAAGTTAAGTCTTCTACAATTTCACATACATGTTGGTTATTTAGTTCATTATATTTGGTTGTGGGTTTGAATGTGGAAAAACAATGATTCATATTATTCATCCTCCATAGTAGTTAAATTTAACTTTTCATTATAATAATGTTTTCTTTGTATCCATTTAAAACCTTCATGTTTTGTTATTACTGCAATATCTATTGGTCCTCCAATTACTTGAGGTCCCGGTACAAATCTTGATGAGTTAACAGATATGTCTGCTAAAAATTTAACTAAATCAATAGCATCTTGAATAGGCATTGCTGGAACACCCAATGGTAATTGTAATTTTTCATGGATATCGTTAAGGATTTTATTACTAATTTTTTTATCATTAACATTGTCCTCAATTATATTTATCAACTCTTTATCAAGCCCTAATAATAATCGACTTAAGAAAATAGTTTCTCCAAACCATGAAATTGAAAGAGGATCATTTGGATTAATTTCTTCAATTTCTTTAATGCTGCCTTTATCAATACTTATCAAAAACATTTCAGGATGACCTTTTCCTCTAGAATAACCTCCAATGAGAAATCCTAACGAAGTTTCTGGGGAAATTTTATTTTTTAAAAATATTTTGAAATCATTAGCGATAACTTCAACAGATTCATATTCTTCTTCTTTTGTTTTTTCTCTGAAATTTTTAACCAAAGTTGAAATTGATTCATTATTTACACTCCCATTTCCCCAAGTAATGGCTCCAACTGGACTTCCTTTTTTAAGATTGAATAATTTATCTGCAGTAAAATAAGTATGATAAACGGAACGTACTCCTTCTTCATTTTCTTCACCGACTATAGTTGATGCACTATCGGTTGCAAGAACAATTCCATCATTAATCTTTAATGCAATAGCTATTGTCATGGTTAATCACCTGAAAAATATAAGATTATTAACATAATAATCTAATAATTTTTAATTAATCTAATTTATTTTTAATATATTTTTTATAAATTAAATGTTTCATCATTGTTTTTAAATGTTTTATGTTTATATCAACAGAAACAACCAGTTAATGAAATGTATCAACATCTATAATTATTCCATTAAGTTTTTAGTTTCATATTATGAGTTTTATAATTATTGTATTTTGGAAGAACAATCCTTTTTTTCACATTATTTAATTGTTTTCTCCATATTTCATCAAATAAAACCATTACATTATAAATTGAAAGTGATTCATCCTTAATTATATTAATGTTTAAGTTTTTTATAATATTAAAATATTATTGGTATTATATATTATAGGTTAATATCAAGATTCAAATATCTTTATTTTAAGGCACCATCATTTTTTTTTTTAAATGTTTTGGATCATTTTTCTAATTATTTTGTTAAAAAAATGTGATTGGATAATTTAACTCATAATATTGGTTTAAACAAAACAATAATGGTAAATTGTATTACTTGTGTTTATTTACTATTTATGTTTTCATGCTATGAATTTCATAATCATTAAACAAAAAAGTTTTAAAACCCATTGGTTAATTATTTTACTCTATATGCTTTTTTCTATTATTTTATAGTTGCATTATCATATTTATTATGGGATGTTTACCTTTCTGATTCTGTATTAATCTTTTCAATTCATAAATTTCAATATTCAATATAAATTAAACAATGTTTATAATTATAATGATAATAATATATAAATGTTTTGAATTAAATAAGAATATTAATGTAATTATTAGATTTGTAAAAATATTGAAATATATATTAAAAAGTTTTTCTGCTAGTAATTTTTAAGTCAAAACCCATCTATTTAATAAGTTTAAGTGTGTTAAATTGATTTTCAATAATGCTTTATATGTGTTTGTTTATTCTATAATTGGATATTATTTAACTGTCTAGGGGGGGAGTATACTTATTTTTATATGATAAATAAAGATTATAGAAGTTTTATTTAATAAATAGAAGATTATAAAAATTATTTTGAACTTGCATATTTTCATAAATTCTATGGATTTTATCCTAAAATTTAACTTGATAATTAAATTAGTATGGTTCTTTCAGATGATGCCTATGAGTATTATCTTTCTTGAATAATAAATTATAAAGTTAAATAGTAATACATATTATGGGGTTGTCAGTCAAAATTGACGTATGTGGGTGATTATCTGCTTTTAATTATATTTCAAAGTGGTACTTGAAATTGATGAATAAAAATAATTATTTTTCATCCAGTTATTCAAAGTATTTTTCCTTATTTTTTTTCGTTTTTATTAATATTTTTGGATTTTTAATTTTGAATATTATTTTTTTTCAGTGTTTATTGTTGAATAGAGATTATGTTTGTTTTAATTGTTAAAATTTGATTTAGTGTAATGTTTTTATTCGTTTAACCTATTTATTTGTTAAAAAATATAAAAGTATGAATGAAATCTATGTAATAAAATTAGTATAATGAATATGTGGGCATATCTGATTCGAAATAGAAGGTTAATTAGTATTTATGGATGTGGGAGGTTATTATTCGTTCATAAGTTTATATAAAGAAATTATTTCTTTAATTATCTGGAGTACAATTAATATTATTGTGACTCCTTCAAGTGTAGTAGAAGTCATAGTTTCACTCTCTTTTATTTAATCGGAGTGTTTTTAGATAACTATTGGCTAAAATAATAATTATCCAAAAGCTATGGAATCTTCATTTATATCTACAGTAATAATATTCTACAATTTGTTATTAATAATTATTGAATAAGTCATTTTAAAAGTGCTGATAAAAATTTATAAATTAAGGTCTTTTAAAAAATAGATTGATGTTGAATGGTTAGAATTTCCACAAAAGAAATCCTAACATTAACATTTTAGCCTTTATACTATAACTTCTACTACTTTTGAAATTATTGTATGGTTAACATTATTTGTTTAATTTAATATATATACTTATGCAATTAAAAGATTGAACCTTTTCATCTTGTAGAAGTGGGATATTCTTAGGTTATAAGTTTTTATTGAAACTTAAATATACTAAGCTATCCCCCACGTCCCGTGGGTTCTTAACATCTTGAGTAATAACTTTTATATGATACTTGGTTACTAACACAAGATGATACGCAAAAGGATTACAGAATGTCGATTTCTATTCAAATTCTCTTTTAGTATGATTTAGATTAAGTGAAGTTATACTTTTTACTGAAGTTTTTTCAATCCTAAACATGTAGAGGTTGAGGTATTCATTTTAGTATAAAATTTAATTGTAATATTATTTTATTAATTGACAGTTAAAGTTTTACTATCTTCAATGTGTTCATAATCCGGTGATATTAAAGTAGTTGGGAATAGTATAATCTTAGCTTTATATGATTCTGGTAATGTGTATTCAAATTCTACTGTGTTGTTTACTACTTTTGCATAGATTACCTTACTGTTTTCATCTTTAACTGTTTTACCGTTTATCTTGAATACTACTTTACCTGTGTTGTTGTCTGTGAGATTTGCATTGTGAAACATGTACTTGCTGGTATTATTGTTGTTTTTTTTTTGTATATAGGGTTGTAACTATGATTAGTTGAGTTTTATGTTTAATTGGATGTTGTTTACTTATTTAAATTCCTGAAACTTGTTTATATGTGAAAAAAATATTTTTTTATCAATTGATATTAATGGTAATTTATATTATTTATTACAAAGATAAATATTACCATAATAATTTTTTGGAGGTTAAATCTAATGGATGTTACAACTGTTTCAAAAATGAATGTTTCTAATATTGAATTGAATACTGTTAATATTTCTACTTTTTTAGATTTTATCAGACTTCCTTTTGAACGTTTGAAAATATTTAAAAATGAGGAATATTCAATATTTATTCTAATTGATTCGGTTAATTTTTTAAGTGATATATGTGATAGATATTTACCAAAGATAAGTACATTGCTTGTTAATAATAATGAATTGTCTAATACTCTCTTTTATGATTTTATGGATTGTTGGTCAATGATAAATCATATATTAATTGTCTTGAATGATGTTTCTAATAATATTTTAAGTAATGATGTGGATAAATTAACTGAAGATGAAGTACAAAATATTTATTGTTCTTTAAATTTTATTAATAGATTATTAAGTGATTTTAGTAATGTTTTAAATTGTAAAATATTTGATTTACAAAATGACAGTAATATATATGAAGATAATTATATACTATATAAATCAAAGTTAGAAGAGCATAAAAAATTGTTCAATGATAAATTTTATACTGGATTAAATGAGCCTGATAAAAGTATGAAAGAATTGTTAGCAATGGAGTTTATTGAAAATTAATTTAGATGAATACTGTCTTGATACAAATATTATTATAACATATTTATTTGAAATTGAACCTAATCATATTTTAGTCAAAGAGTTTGCAAAGGATTCTCATAATCAAATGTATTATACAGAACATATAAAAGAGGAAATTAACAAAGTAATTGATAATAAAATAAACTTCATAACTACTTTCTTATATGATTGTATTTCAATATTAAATAATTATTCCGATGAATTCATAAATCTTGAAATATTTACCTCCATTATTATAAAGAATAATAAACAATACTTATATTGAAATAAAAAAGTATATAAAAAAGTAAAAAAAGACATAATAAAATCTATTTGGAAAAGAAATAACTTCTATAATGTGGATATATTCCAGCTTAGAAAAGTCATATTGGAATATGTAATAAACCTTAAAAGAAGTACTTTAATATATAAAAACAATTTTTTACAGAAACTAATCCTAATTCCTAAACATAATGAATCATATAAGAAAGTTACATCCATTTTAACCAAAAATAATATTCATAAAGAAGATATGATGATAATTCTGGATTTATGTGAATATTATGATTTAAAAAATAATAAATTAATATTCATATCCTTTGATAAAGAATTAATAAAAGCTTTGAAAAAATGTGAATTTGATTTCTTAAAAGAAGTATGGAACCTTAAAGACTTAAAATCATATGTGAATTAATTCTCTCAATTTCCAATAATCCATATGAAAAAAATTAGGGGGATGATTACAATTAATCACCCTCTTTTTTTCTATAAAAGTTAATTGTAACATTATTTTATTAATTGACAGTTAAAGTTTTACTATCTTCAAGACGCTCATAATCTGGTGATATTAAAGTAGTTGGGAATAGTATAATCCTTTGCATTATCTGGATCTGGTAATGTATATTCAACAATTACTGTGTTGTTTACTATTTTTGCATAGATTACCTTACCGTTTTCATCTTTTAGTGTTTTACCATTTATTGAAGACTATTTTTCCTGTGTTTATTGCTTTGTTGTTGTCTGTAAGAGTTGAGTGTAATTATTGTTTTTTGTTTTGTTTTTTGTTTACTGTTGTTTATTGTCTTGTTTTATTTGGAATTTATTGTTTTTACTTTATTTTTTTTATATTTATTTTTATCTTTTTGTTTTTGTGCTAAAATATGTTTAAATATTAGTTAATCATAACTTATATTATACCTATAGGGGTATAGGTATTTATTAATAATTTAACTAAACTGTAATAATCATGAAAATTTACCTTAAAAAAAATATTTCCTATTAGCAGGAGGTGTAAGCAATGAATGGAAAAATATATGAATTTAAAGAGGATATACTGAGGATAGCCATAGCAATATTCTGTGTAATACTAAGTCACATGAATATCAAAATAGCATCCATTGATCCGGCATATATTGCATTGGTACTATGTGCAATTCCAATAATCTATGGATCAATAGTAGGATTAGTTAAGGAACATGACATTAAAGCAGATGTGCTGGTATCCATTGCAATAATTGCATCACTATATATTGGTGAAGTATTTGCAGCTGCAGAAATAGCTGTGATAATGGAAATTGGTGGACTTCTTGAAGAGATAACAGTATCCACAACACAGCTTAGAATAGAGAAATTAATTAAACTCCAACCATCACAGGCAAGACTAATAAAGGATGATGTTGAGTCAATGGTTGATGCATTGACAATTAAAAAGGATGATATCATTAAGATAAATCCTGGTGAAACAATACCTGCAGATGGTAAAATAATCAATGGAACTACAACAGTAAATCAATCATTAATTACAGGTGAATCATTGCCTGTTGACAAGACAATAGATGATGAGGTATATGCCGGTACTATAAATAATTATGGACAAATAATAGTCCATGTAACAGCTGATGGAAAATCTAATTCATTACAGAAACTCATATCATTAATTGAAGAGGTAAACAATGAGGAGACTCCTATAATCAGAGAGGCAGATAAGGTGGCAAATTGGGTGGTTGGAATATCATTTACAATGGCAATATATACATTGCTTGTAACACATAATATTACCAATGCCGTTACTGTACTGGTAGTATTCTGTCCGTGTGCATTAATACTTGCAACTCCTACAGCTATAATTGCCTCAATGGGGAACCTGTCAAAACATGGAATACTGGTAAAAAACCCTGCAGTGATGGAATCATTATACAAGACAGACAACATAGTATTTGATAAGACTGGAACCATCACCACAGGAATACCTGAAGTAGTTGCAGTAAAGACATTTAATAATATTGCAGAGGAGCAATTGGTTAAAATAACATCATCTGCTGAGAAAAACTATGATCATCCATTATCACAGGCAATAATAAACTATTATGATGGTAATCAACTATATGATGCTCAAGAATTTGAAGTAGAATTGGGTATGGGAATAACCTGCACTATAGATGATAAAAGGTGTCTGGTAGGAAATGAAAAACTGTTTAAAAAATATGATATAACAATACCTAAAGATGTATATAATATTGATGATGCATCAACTGTTATCTACACATACTATGATGATAAGTTTATAGGTACCTTTTCAATAAAAGACACTCCTAAACGGGATATTGAACATCTCATTAAGGTATTAAGGGATGATAAATATGATGTAACTCTTCTGACAGGAGATAATGATTCTGTAGCAGCAGATATTGCAAGACAGGTTAATATTGATGATGTACATTCAAACTGTCTGCCAGAGGATAAGTTGAATTTTGTAGATGACTTAAAAGGACGACTTAAGAAGGTAATCATGGTAGGTGATGGAATAAATGATGCATCAGCACTAAAACGTGCCGATGTAGGTGTGGCCATGGGTAATATTGGAAGTGATATTACAATAGACTCGGCTGATGTTGTATTTATTAATGATGATGTACGTTATCTATCTCATGTACTTAAAATGTCAAAGAGAACATATAATACTATAAAGTATGGGATAATATTCTCATTAACGTTAAATACAATTGCAATGATACTTGGTATGATGGGAATCTTAACACCAATAACCGGTGCATTGGTACATAATATCGGTTCTGTAATTGTAATAATATTGGATGCATTGCTCTTCAGGATAAAGCCTGAAGTCAAGGGCGAGATAGTAGTATAATGTATGAATTAATGATTGTTCTTTCTTTTTATTTTCATCTTCTTTTTTATCTATTTTTCTTGTTTTTGAGTGTGTATTTTATTTAAACAAGACTTATATAACAATAGTTATAACTTTTAAATATTAATAATGACAAAACTAACTAATAGAAAAACAAAACAAAAAATATTAGCTAACAGTAGGCAGTTATATGGAAAATCGAACAGGACTTTTAACAAATGCAGTAATATGGTTTGGAGTAGCAATATCCGTCTCAGAAATAGAGGCTGGAATCAGCATAGCAAATACTACATCATCAATTTCCATGTGGACTGCATTAATATTAGGACACATCCTAGGTGGATTATTACTATTTCTTGTTGGATACATGGGAGCCAAAGTTCGAATGAATGCAATGCAACTAACACAATCTACATTTAGCAAGTACGGATCCAAGTTTTTTGCAACATTAAATGTGATGCAGCTAGTAGCATGGGTAGCTGTACTGAATGCACAGGGAGCATCAGCTATAAACAGCCTCAATCTTCCAATATCAACTCCTGCAATATGCATACTGCTAGCAGTACTCATAGCAATATATGTCCATGTAGGCCTCAAGAGAATCTCAAAGATAACCACAGCAATAATGATAATACTCACAATACTCCTGGCAATATTATCCATAAGATTATGGTACATAAATCCAAGTAATATCCCCTCCATAACAGGTATTCCGGCCGCCTCCAATCTAAGTTTCTGGAACATATTTGAAATATCCATAGCAATGCCAATATCATGGCTTCCAGTAATATCAGACTATACAAAGGATGTGGAAAAACCATTTATGGCAACATTTCTATCCTCATTGGCATATACAATTGCAAGTTTATGGATGTACGTTATAGGAATAGAAATAGCACATATAGGAGTAGGCGTTACAATAGCACAGGCAATACTTCTTGCAAATCTAGGAGTATCAGGAATAATAATAGTAGTACTTTCAACAATAACAACAAATTTCATGGCAGCAAATTCAGCAGGCCAATCAGCTAATGTAATATACAATAAACTCAATCCAAAAACAGTTGGAATAATAGTAAGCCTATTAAGTGCAATACTTGCAATATCCGGCATAATGAATTATTACATTAACTTCCTATACCTAATAGCATCAGTATTTGCACCAATGGCAGCAGTACTTTTAGTATCATATTACCTGACAAGCAATACCAGGGAGAACATCAGAGTATGGTCATGGAATATGTTCTCATGGCTTGCAGGATTTGTAGTATATAATATAACAATCTCAATGGATTCAATCATATTAGGCCCGACACTACTTGCAATAATAGTCTCAGCGGCACTTGCATATATAGGAATACTGTTTGATAGGAGCTTCTTTAAGTATGAACATTGATTAAGTATGTTGTTTGTCTAGTATTTAAAAAGAGTTCTTAGAAGTAAGTTATATTATCAAATATCTTATGCTTTAAATATATCTAAAAAAAGTGAGGGGTAGGAGATTTCAAGTCTCCTAAATCTGTTTATATTTTTATATTATTTTTTTTAGGAGTTTTTATTTATTATTCCTGCTTTTAAACAATAAAGTCTTTTATGACAATAACCGATGTGGAAATGGATTAGTCTATTACAAATCCCGAAAATATCATCATAAATAAACTCTTTGTTTACATTCATCTCTTTTTTAATTAATTCAAATGCAATGCTCTATTTTATGTTGTATTATTATGTTTGGGGTTTTTCTTTAAACATTTATTTTTTGATAGTCTGCTTATCAAATAGAATCCATTGTAGATTTTTTTGGGGGTAAGTTCTAGTTAAAGGAAATGGATTTCTTTATTAAGTTGATAATTTATCAATTTGTGCATTACATTTGACCTTTAAGTACACGTTTTATTTTTTGATTGTTTATATTAAGTATGTTGATTATATATTATTTTTCTCATTTTACTCAAATTGCTTGGGGTGTTTGTGTACATCACTCAGAGCCTTTTGGAAAACTCATGGATGCACATCCAATTTATAAGGGGTATTAATTAACAAATTATGATTAATATGCCTTGTTCATTAGAATCACAACCATAATTATTTGTCACTGAAAAATACTTTCCCAGTCCTACTTATAATTCTATACGGGTAAATATATAAATATTTTCGACTGCAAGTACTTGCTTACATTTTAATTAAAGAAATAATGCTTAAAATTTTTACAATAATAAAAATAAACCTCGAATAAACTTTTTTATAAAATAAATAAGATATAACGCCTCATATGCCTAATGTTTAAGAACTAATAAAATCATATGATGAAAAACATGCTAAAAACTCATGGAAAACTAATCAAAATATAAGATTAGGTTATTATAGAGTATGTATATTAAAATGATGTCATATATTAATTACAATTAAAAAAATATTGGATAAGAATATTGATTTTTAAATCTTTGATTTTTTTTAGTATAAATCTATAGAAAAAAGTTACATTTGATGGAAAAAACTAAATTTTTTTATAAGAAATAATGGTAATTAAAATAATTAAAATCAATAATTCATTACATT
>SUTR01000126.1 GCA_015062825.1 Methanosphaera stadtmanae | reverse complement strand
ATTGCAAATAATTGGGGTTGTGTGTATTTTTGTTTAGAATATTGTGAAGAATACTTTTTAAATGTTAATTTAGCATAATTATATGCAGTTAAAACAAAATCTAACATCATGTTGCCAGTTAAATCAACTTTTTCAATTTTTTGATAATTGATATAAAGAAGGGGTTTCATGTCTTGGCATTCCAAAATTGAAAAGTTTAAGTTGTCTAGAATGCATATAATTATTTATAGAATAGATATTTCTGGTTTGCATAATAATACCTATTCTATTTTTATTATAAATACTTGTTCTTTCATGTATTACTTTTTAAACTATAATTATTCTATAAAATCATGTTTACACTTGCTGCAAGTGTAACATGTAAATTTCAAGTGTAAAATTTATGTATTTTACTATTTTAATTATTTAAAAAAGAGTTTTAAAAATATTTTTTTCATTTCAGTATAGGTTTTCTACAAAGCCTAATGTACAATAAAAGCCAAAATAAAAGTCTTTATTATATTTACCAATTCTTATTTCAGGAGTTTTAAAAATTACTGAACTTCCATGAAAAATTTCCATACTATACCCCTAATATCTATATAATGATATATTTTCTTTAACAGAAACCATCTCTTCATCATTAAAAACCAACTTAATACATGTTAACACTTTATTTAGAACTTTGAATCATCCACAGTGGTTTAATATCTTTATTAATTCTAAAGTAATATCCTATTAATCATTGAAGATATTTTTGAAAAAGGTTGTATATTAATATATTTATTATTTAACAAAAAATTCAAGAAAAAAAGTTGAAAAACAATGGTTTTAGCAAATTAGTTATATTATTACTATTTAAAAAACATTATTATATCTTAAATAATGTTAAAAATGATGACTAAACATATAAATTTACCAGATTAAATAATTAATTTTCTACTTGATAATTATTTTGTTTTTAACAAACATGAACTGCAGATAAGAATTATTCAAAAAAAAAGAAGATTTAGGATTAACTGAAGCTTTACTGTCCAATTATCTAAAATAATCATCAGATAAACTACTTCCAAATATCATATTCATCTTTCTTATATAACTCATGAAGAACATGATCCACACTACCACTACCATTTACTAGCGACATATAGAAAAATTTACCATTAAATCCATAACTGCTTATCATTTAATACACGATTTCAATGATTAAATACCAAATTAGACGAAAAATATCATCTTATTTATAATTTATCTTAAAATACTTAAAAATTATAAATATACTTAAAAAAAATAATAATAAAAAATAAAATTATAAATATACTTATACTTTTATATATCTATTATGATAAAAATAAATATAATCATAATATATGAAAGGGATACTCTATGATTCAACGTGAAAAATATTTAAAAAAAATAAGACGATTATCTAATAAGGATATTGTTAAAGTCATAACAGGAACAAGAAGATCAGGCAAATCAACATTAATGGAAATGTTTAAAAAAGAATTACTTGATAACAACATATCACCAGAGAATATAATTTATATAAACTTTGAAGAAAAAAAATACAGAGACATAAACACCAACACACAGTTAGATACATTAATATATTCTATAACAGAAAATATTGAAGATAAAATATACCTATTTTTTGATGAAATACAAAATGTAGCAGGATGGGAAAAATCCATAAATTCATACAGAATAGATTTGAACTCAGACATATACATAACAGGATCCAATTCAAAACTGTTATCAGGAGAACTGGCAACATACTTAACAGGAAGATACATGGAAATTAAAGTATATCCCTTATCATATAATGAAATATTAAAATATAAAAAACAATCATTATCTAAAGAAATACTAGAAAATAAAACACTACTAGAAAGTTATGAAGAAGAAATATTAAATGAATATATAAAATATGGAGGAATGCCATTCATTCAAAAATTAGATGATGAAGATAAATACACATACCTCAACGACCTATTTGATTCAATAATATTTAAGGATTTAATAATAAGATATAAAATTAGAGAAGTAGACCTATTTAGAAGATTAATAAATTATCTAATGGATAATGTAGGAAACATAACCACACCCCATAACATATCAAAATATTTGAAAAATGAAAAAATAAACATATCCAGTAACTCTATACGAAACTACATAAAATACCTGGAAAATGTATGTTTAGTAAATATCACAGCACGAGAAGACATCAAAGGTAAAGAAATACTAAAATATAAAGACAAAATTTACTTTACAGACCATGGATTTATACAAGCATTTAACAATCCAGAAAATAAAAATACAGGACATTTAATAGAAAACATAGTTTACAATGAATTATTAAGAAATGATTACCAAGTCACTATAGGAAAAATAGGCAAAAATGAAATAGATTTTATAGCTAAAAAAAATGATGAAAAAATATACATCCAAGTAACAAAACAATTATCTGCAAAAGAAACAATAACTAGAGAATTTGGAAATCTAGAAAAAATAAAGGATAACTACCCAAAATATGTAATAAGCTTAGATAAACATGCATCATCACAAAATGGAATAAAACATTTATACCTAAAAGATTTCCTAAAAGAAAACTTTAATTAAAAAAAACATGAAAAAAAGGTGGATTAGATTTAATTTATACGATATTGCCAACTCTTATATTAAAAGATATAACTTATAACTTATTAG
>SUTR01000021.1 GCA_015062825.1 Methanosphaera stadtmanae | reverse complement strand
AAAAAAAATATATCCAAAAAAGTAATATTTTGAAAATTAACTGCTTTTATTTTATTATTTAATATATTTGATGGACACATTTTATCAAATGTTTTTGTTGAATTTAGAGTTATTTATATATTATAATTATTAGTATAAGATATAAATTATTAGTAATTACATTTAAGTTATTAGTTATAACTTATAATTTAATGTTTTAAAAAAAAATTAAGAGGAAAAGTGATGTTTATTCTTCTTTAATCATTTGTGCTATTTTTTTACCTAATTCGTAACATTTGTCTAAATCAGATTCATCAGGCACATATATTTCTTCCACAGTTTCATCTTCCAATACGTCAAATCCTGCATTTGTAAGGCTAGCTGTGAGTTTAGCAATTGCTCCGCCTGCCCATCCTTTTGATGAGAATAGTGCAGCTTTTTTACGTACACCAGTATTTGCTGGACTTACACAGTCCAGGTATGATAGTAGATTACCTATTTTTGGGTATGGATTGTTCATCATTGTAGGTACACCGAGAATTATTGCCTTACTGTCAAGAATATCTGCAAGAATGTCTGATTCTGGGTCGTATCTGATAAAGTGCATTTTAGCTTCAACTCCTTCAGACATGACTCCTTCTACTATTTGATGGGCCATTTTTTGTGTTGAATGATGCATTGTTTCATAGATAATTGTAATCTTTTCATCAGCTTCCCCTTTAGCCCATTTGGCATATAGATCTATAATTTTACCAGGTTCTGTCCATATTTGACCATGACATGGTGCAATCATTGAAAGATTATCGAGGTATCCTGCTTCTGTCATTTCTGTAACTTTGGAAAGTACCATTGATGCGGATAGTTGTACTAGGTTAGCATAGAAACGTTTAGCGTGTAATTCAAGATATCCCTGATCTATGTCTACATCATATCGTTTACTTTCACATATATGTTGTCCGAATGCATCATTGGAGAATAGTATTCCTTCTTCATTGTATAATGTGAAGTTACTGTCTGGCCAGTGAAGCATTGGTGCATTTACAAATGTGAATGTTTTTCCGCCTAAATCAAGAGTGTCTCCAGTAACTATTACATTGAAGTCTTGGTCTGCAAGAGAGTGATGTTGTCTTTTTATTCCCATACTTGCTGCTTGTGTACAGTAGCATTCTATACCAGGACATCTTTCTAGGAATTCTGGTATTGATGCTATGTGATCGTTTTCTATGTGGTTTATTATTAGTGCATCTATTTTTATTTCCTTTTGTTCTTTTTCGAATGCATCTTCTATTCTTGCCCACATTTCTGGGAAAAAGCCATCATATACATTGTCAATAAGTGCTACTTTTTCATCTCCAAATACTAGGTATGCATTGTATGTCATACCTGGTACTGCAAAGCCGTGAAAATCCCGTGCATCCCAGTCAAGTGCACCTACCCAGTATACTCCATCTGCTATTTTAACTGAATCTGCTTTCATTTATTCATCTCCTTTTATAATTTTATTTCAGTATCCTCTATTTAGGAAAAAATGTTCATCTTTAAATAAATTCTGTGGTTATGATTTAATCATAGTGAGCATCATCTTAAATTTGGTTTTTGCATGTAATGCATGTGGAATGTTAGCGGGCATTACAATCATATCTCCCTCATTTAGGATGTATTCTTTTTTATCTATTCTTAATTCTAATGTTCCATCAAGAACCTGTACCATTGCATCAAAGGGAGCACTATGTTCTGATAGTCCTTCATCTTCATCAAATGCAAAGAGCGTTACAGTTCCCGTGTCTTTTTTTATTATTTCTATACTTACTACTGAATTATCTTGATATTCAATAGTATCTTTAATAGTAAAAATTTTAGATGTTTCTAAGCTCATATTAAATTCATCCATTTTTATTATTAATATAATTTTATTATTTGATATTCTTAAATTTTTGGTAAATAACATCAAGCCAAAAGGCAGTAGTATACCATTGGCAAAAAATCAAATATTACAAAATCATATATAATATACATATATTGAAAAAATATTTAGAGGTGGAATGTTTCATGATTCAAAGTAAATATGCATATCTTAAAGAGATTACCAAACAATTGTACAATATGAAATCAACAACTGTAGACAAGCAAATTGATGGAACAACCCCACCATCAGTATTTATTGGAAGCTATAATTATCCAAAGGTATATGCCGGTCCTCTACTTGCTCCCAGTTATACTGATTCTGCTATTATGGACCAGCCTGAAGCATGGGTAAATACAAACAAGTCACAAGAGGATATTATAAACTATAGGCTTAACCTGGTACGTGGAAAACAAACTATTGGAATAACTGACCTTGAAAATAATTATATTGAAAAACTGCAGGAAATATCCATGGCTTCAAAGTCCATTGCAAGTGAAGCTGAATTTAACAAGAAACCTCGTGGAATGACATTCAGTGCAGAAAATGCTCCTCATGGACCAAGTGCCATGCTGAAGAAGTTTGACATAGATAATGTACGCTGGGATAAGCAACTTGAGAAGACATATTATGATACGGACCTGAAGGCTGCTGATGCTGTTGAGATATTGCATGACAAAAATGTTCCATTCTCACAGATACAGAAGGCATTCTCTGTAGGTACTATGGGTGAAAAGGGAAATCGTAAACTGGTACCTACCCGCTGGTCCATAACTGCTGTTGATACAACAATAGCAGATCGTCTACTTGACAATGTTAAGTATTATCCAAAGCTCGACACATACCGCGTATATGAATACACCAGCCTTCATAATTACTATGCAATACTTGAAATACCTACCACATGGCAGTATGAATGGATGGAAGCATTTCTTGATGTTAATGGAAAGGGAACCATGATATTTACAGATTTCGAACATGATAAGGGAAAAAAGGAATATTCACGTGTTGGCGGATGTTATTATACTGCAAAGATGGCAATACTTGAACAATTGGATAAGGATAAGTTACAAGCAGGTTGTATTGTATTTAGAGAAGCTGATGAAAACTATATACCTCTTGGAGTGTTTAATGTACGGGAGAATATACGACATGCTATGAGGTCAAAGCCACTTGAATTTGAAAGCTTGAAATTGTCATTGGATTATATTGATAGTAAACTGAAATTAACTGTTAAGGATTTCCAGCGTGCTGGAGATTTGTTGGATGAAGTGATAAATGAGAGACAGACAACTCTTGACCAGTTCTTCTAAATATTGAAGGAGTGTGAAAATTATCTTAGAATTAAAATATAAAAGATTAAGTGATGATGTGAAAGATGCAGTTAAATATGCTGTGGATTCTGATGATGACTATTATGAGCTTGCATCATCCAGAATTCAGGAATTATTACCATCAAAGAATACATACATATTAAACAGTGCCAATAGCTGCATATTGACCGCGTTGGAGAGTTTACCTGAACCTATTCTCATCCCAAATCAGGGTGGATGGAATGGATTTAAGAAATCAGCAGATATACTTGGAAAAAATATATGTGAAATTCCAACAGATAATGGCCTGATAAATATTGAAGAACTCATTAATTATATTGAAGAATATGATATAAAGTCTGTTTATATTACAAGCTTTGCAGGATATCATGCATTGCAACCAGTAGAAGAAATATATGACATATGCAATACACATCAGACAATACTTGTACTTGACATTTCACCAAGTATAGGATATCATGACATAAACCAGTACTGTGATGTTCAAATTGCATCAACAGGAAGTCCAAAGATAATAAATGTTGAAAACGGTGGATTTATAAATGACCTAACAGGAAAACTCAAATTAAACAACCATCTACTTAAGACATTCAAGGCAGATAAACTTACATGTGCAGCAATAGCAAAAGAGATACCAAAAGCACCATCCATAATAAAAAAGACAATAAAAGCAAATACATATCTTAAAAAAAGATTATCTGAAATCATAACTTCACCAGAGTATTATGTAATAGATTACAAATCCATTGGACTAAACACCATAATAAAGGTAGAAAGCAAGAAAAAGGCAAAAACATTATCCTATGAAATTAGAAGACAAATAAATATAACTCCAAATAAGAGCATTATAACAACAGGTCCCAATTATAATCGTATAAAAACCGCATCCATCATAATAGAAATAAAAAATATAGACGTGGATGATTTGACAAAAGAAAAAATGGATGAACTAATAAAAATCATAGCCAATACTGTAAACAATATTGAAAAAAACTCTTAAAAAAAAGTTAGAAAAAAAGAAATATTAAATGGATTATACGGCTAGTTCTGCAGGCACATCTTTCTGTGCCCAGCTTACTAGTTTTGCAACAAATGGCTGTGCAACACTAATCCATACCAAACTTATGATAAATGTGCTGAAAATGATAATTAACATATCCATTGGTGGTACTAATCCAAGATAACATCCTGTAACCATAATTGTATCATCAACAAATTCACTAAATGCAACTACAAGCCAATTTTTTAGCCTTATATATCCTGAGGTCCTATTAACTATTACTGTTAACCTTGCATTTGTAAAGTTACCAACCAGATAACTGATATATGCAAATATAAGTATTCTTGGTGTTTGTGTAAATACGAATGCTAGACTAGGATCACCTGTATAATATATTGGTGATGGCAGATAGATTTGTAGCACTGTCATGAATGTGAACAGTACATCTGCTAAAAGACCTAACATAATAGTTTTTCTAGCAATTTCCTCTCCATATACTTCTGCAATTACATTAGTCAATACATATACTAATGGATATATAAGAACACCTGCGGGTGCTTCCATATGAATGAAGGGTATTTCCATAATCTTAACTGTTGTAAGATTTGCTATGATAAATGCTGTACAGAAGAATACTGACATTATAACTCTTTTTTCAGTATAATCAAAATTAAAATTCATGTTTTATCATCCCAACTATTGAATAGATTTCTTTGAATAAGATTAAGTTATAGCTTAGTACAACTTAATATAATGATTTGATTTATGAATATTTAAAAACTATTTAAGCATATTCAAAAAATATTAATAAAATAAAGCCAAATTAATGTTAAATTGATTTTAATAAAAATTAATTAAATTTGATTGAAAGTAGGGGGATTCTTTTCAATAAATTTTTAATAATTACAAAAAGTCAATAAATAAACAGGATTTCAGGAGATAATATGCTGTTGCCAAATTTCACAAAAAAAATAAGAATAAGAAAAAAAGGAGGTTTATTTTAAAGATTCAATTATATGTGTTACAGGATTATTCTCATATTCTGGTATTTTCTGGTCTTCATAAACATTTAATGTAATGATATATGTTTTGTTGTTCTTTCCAAATGTGTATACACAGGTAGTTATACCATTTTTATTATAGTTTTGTTGGTTTATTTTTATTTTATTAAAAGAATAGTTACGTTCTCCAATTAAATCATAACCTAATTCCATGCGTTTATATTTTGCTTGTTCAGGATTTAATATTGGACCCTCATACATTGTCATAACATAGTCATCATTATATATTGCAACCTGATTTGCCTGTTCTACAATAGTATATCCGTCTGGTAAGGAAAAAGTTGAATTTCCCACCACATATGTATCAGCATATAATGCACTTGCACTGCATAGTGTAAGAAGCATTAAAAGAGCAAATAGTATTGTCTTAATTTTCATAATTATCAGCCCCTCCTTCTTATTAATTATTTCATTTTTCAATTGTTAATTAACAGAGCAATATTCCTTAGTAATAGAATAATCCCTGTTATACTTCATAATAATATGTTTTATTTCCCAAGTCAGTTACATTTTTAACTAATAGAACATTATATGACCTGTTGTCACCTAATGAACGATTTTCAATGATGTAACATTCAATATTTTCTACAATATATGCATCAGTAACATCTATTGTACTATGATGTACTTTACTTGCATCCTCATCATTCATGATTACATAACTGTTGTTTGATATGAATACCTTCTTTTCTTTTAATGATTCCATCCATGAAAGTGTTTGACTATCATAACCGGCAGGGCCTTTTCTTGTTTTGATTTCATGAATTATTTCATCCAGAGAATATGGACTGATAGAAGAGACTTCGATGAATGTCTTATTTTCAGTATGAAGATTCTGATTTTGAATATTAATATTAGATGCATGTTCATTATAGGTTAAATATCCTAATAATACTCCAGCCATTATTAATATGATTAGTAATGTGAGTTTTATCTTTTTTTGCAATTATCATCACCCATCCTATCCTTCTATTTATCATCTTTTTTTTAACCTCAAAAAAAAATATTTTTGAATATCTTCTCTTATCTGCATATAATAAATATGATTTTTAGAGGTTGTTGTGGTTATCTGATTTTAGAATGTTCCACCACCACCTCCACCAAATCCTCCACTACCAGCATGTCCTATTCCGGAAGTTGAAGAGTCTGTTCGTGATAATGTATTAAATGATGATTCCATATTAGCAATACCTCCATGATATGCAAAGAATACTACATTTATATCATTGAATGAATCATCATGTATTTGATTTGTTTCAAAGTATTTTCTCATATTTTCTGTTGCCTTATCTGCACATCCAAGTGCCATTGCATATACCATATATCTTCCCCATACTTGTACTGATGCTGGTGGTCTTTGGCTGATTAGACTGTAGTCTTTTATGTATCTTTCAAAGTTTTTCCATTTCTGATATGTCTCTTTTCCCTGTGGTGTCCATCTTCCAGAAATAGATCTTGGAACAATCCACATTATTATATAGAATACTGGGATAATCAACAGTAACACAGCTAATAATTCCAGAATGAATGTTGATGGTATTAATCTGAAGAATATTATTATAAATACGGCTAGGACTAGTAATATATATAGGTGTCGTATTCTTTGAAATATTTTCAAACCTTTATCATCAAAATATTTTTCAATATATGAAGGAGGAATTTCCTCTTTTGCTTGTTCAATCCATGATTTTCTGAAATTTTGGAATGCTTTACGATTTTGTCGGGCAATATTTCCAAGGAATATATCGCCATTTACTGCATATGATGATAAAAATCCAATTATTAATCTTTCATATTCCTTCAAAGCTGATGTATCCTTATTTGTCCATCGAATAACTGTATCATCATTATAAAAGATTATTTTAAAATAATTTCTATCTATTAAATCCAGTATTGTTGCATACATTGCATCGTTACCTATATTTTTAAGCTTCCCCCTTGTAATTACATATACCTGTACTGGAGATTCATCTGTAGGAAGATCATACTCATACTTTGCATTATAA
This sequence comes from Methanosphaera stadtmanae, assembly GCA_015062825.1. Classification (GTDB taxonomy): domain Archaea; phylum Methanobacteriota; class Methanobacteria; order Methanobacteriales; family Methanobacteriaceae; genus Methanosphaera; species Methanosphaera stadtmanae_A. The sequence continues at coordinate 31,989 of SUTR01000021.1, read as the reverse complement.
TCTATTTTTGGTTCTCTGCCATATAATCCATAGATTCCTACTGGGATGATTGTGAATATGGCCATTGCTGTGAAGAAAAATATTAATCTGAGATTATCCTTGTCTTTTTCTTCTGCATAACTTCTCTGGTCTTGTTCTATGAGATTTTTTGCATCTGTATTTACTATTTGAGCATAGGTAGTGTTTTTAATGTAGGATTTAGGCATTATTATTCTTTGTTCAAATCTTTCATGTGCTCTTATGTTTTTTAGTTTTGTTGTTAAAATGTTGTTGCTTGTCCATTCACATGAAATTACCTTATTATCAGGGTTGTTCCAGTATTCTGTATTGTCCTTGTTGCCGGGTATTATTATGTGGGATTCCAGATATTCCACTTTTGAATTCCATTCATCACCCCAAGTCATGTACTGCAATTCTGCAATATCATTATAAACTTTCAAACCCTTTATTATAGTGTAATGATATATTACTTTTACTTTGGCATTGTTTGTCTTTTGTGTTTTAGCTTCATCAGTATAAAGCCATACTCTTAACTTGGTTAATTCGGAATTCGAAATTATCTCTAATTTATTGTAATATCCTGGAGTTTCTACTGAAATATTATTTACAGATTGATTTTGGCTAAGTGGAATATCCCTGTATACTCCATTAACACTTCCTTCAATATCATATGTTATTTCTTCCTGGATAACTGTAGAACCATCATCATTTACTGTAATATCCTTAATAACTGATGGAATGGTAAAATCTCCTTCATTTGCTAGTGATACTGGCATTAACATAAACAGTAAAATCAATAATACTAATATTTTCGTAGTATTCATACCAAACACCATCCTTGTAATATGAGAGGATTTTTAGAAGGTTCCTCCACCTCCTCCACCAAATCCTCCACTACCACTGCTTCCTATTGATCCACTTGAATCACTTTCAGATTGTGATATAGTGTTGAATGATGATTCTACATGAGAAAATCCATTATAATATGCAAATGATACTGCACTACTATCATTTAATGAATCTTCAACAATATCTATTGATTTGAAGTATTCTTTCATGTTTTTTGTTACCTGATCTGCACATCCTAGTGCCGAAGCATATATCAAGTATTTTCCCCATACCTGTATAGATGATGGCGGCCTCTCGTTTATCAGACTATAATCTTTAATATACTTTTCAAAGTTTTTCCATTTGTCATGAAATTCCTTTCCTTCTGGTGTCCATCTTCCGGGAACTGTGTTTGGTACTACAAACAGTAATACCGCACCAAACATGAAAACAAACATTGAAACAAGTGCTACTATTGCCAAATAAGTTGGTATCAACTTAAAGGTTATTCCAATTGCCGTAATAATAAACAATACCCAGAACATTATTCCACAGTATAATAACAGGTTTGAGCCTTTATCATCAAAGTATTGTTTTCTCCAAGTGCTTGATGTTTCTTCACGTGCTTGTTTGTACCATTTAGTGCTGAAATTCTGGAATTGTTGATGGTGTGATCTTTTTCCAACATAACCGATTGATATGTCTCCATCCTGTGCAAATGATGACAAGAAATCAATTAATGATAATTCATATTCCTTCAGGTCTCCCGTGTCCTTATTTGTTTGTCTGATAATTGTATTTTCTGCATCATTTGCCACTATTTTGAAGTATTTCCTGTTTATCAGGTCAAGTATTGTTGCATACATTGCATCATTAGTTATAACTCCCACATTTCCATTTATTAGATAGTTTACCTGTAGTGGTGTTGCATCTGTAGGCAGGTCATACTCGTATTCTGCATTGTATTCTATTTTTGGTTCTCTTCCAAAAAATCCGTATATCCCAAAGGGTATTAGTAGAAGTACCCCTAGTATTGTCCAGGCAATAATGTTTATACTATTTTGTTGGTCATGTTCTTCCTTGTACTTTCTCTGGTCCTCTTCTATCCGTTGTTTTGCATCAATATGTATTACCTGTGCAAATGTTGTGTTTTTAATATATTTTTTTGGCATTAAAAGTCTTTGCTCGAATGTTGTGTGTGCATCTATATTTTCCAGTTTGGTTGTTAATGTGTCCTCACTTGTCCACTGACTTGATACTACCTTGTCCTCTGGATTGTTCCAGTATTCTATATCATTTTTATTGCCTGGTATGTGTATATTTGATTCCATATGCTCTACTTTTGAATCCCATTTTCCTCCCCATGTCATGTACTGCATTTCTGCTATGTCATTATATACTTTCACACCTTTTCTTATGATGTAGTCATATGTTACTTCTACCTTTGCATTTTCTGTTTTACGTGTTTTAGCCATATCTTCATATAACCATACCCTTAATAGAGTACTATTTGTACTCCTCTGCACTTCCAGCGTATTATAGTAACCGGGGGTTTTAACTGATATGTTTCTTACCGATTGCTTGCCGCTTAAGGGTATGTCTCTGTATACTCCATTAACACTTCCTTCAATATCATATACTATTTTTTCGGTGATGTGTACTGATCCGTCCTCATTTACTGTTATGTCCTTTACTACTTCTGGAATTTTGTAATCTCCATCTGCAGCAAATGTTGCTGAGACAAATATCAGCATGACCAATAATATCATACTAAACTTTTTAAGTTTCATACTAGACACACTCCCCTCCTTATTAATAAATAATATATTGTGAAGTCTTATTTATAGTATTTTAAAGGAATAAATCTATTTTTTTAATAAAAAAATAATTATATTATTAAATATATAAAATTAATTAACCATATGAGAAATAAAGTGTATTGAAGTAATTATATGAAGGTTAATATAAGAAGAATAGATTATTAATCCCTTCAACATACTATAATACAAAGCGTAGAAATTCAATAATCATTGCAATGAAAAGATTCTAAATTTGTTATCATCAAGAATCATATTTATCTTAGGTATTCTAAGACATACATTTATATATAACCATAATCAAATTATTATTTGTCTTAGCAGTTCTAAGATAGTGGAGGTGACTGACAACAAATACAATCCCAATACATATACAGCAGAAAGTGTAAAGAAATATGAAACATGCTGTCTAAACAAGATAATGCCAAAAACAAAGACAAAAATGAATATGCATGAAGCAATAATCTATAATATAATAATAAAAAGACATGTGATAGGAAAAAACAGGATAATATTAAATCATAAAAAACGAATAAATTATACATAACCAAGAAAAAATAATAAATACCCCAGCGGATGTGGACATCATAGAAAATAAAAGATTAGAAGAAATAGCCCAGATATATAATGGATTAAGAATCACAAGACACCAAAATAACAAAGACACCCATATACAAAAAGTACTTAAGAAAATCAACAACAATGAAAACATATTACAAACAGAACAAATAACACTATCAAAAGGAATAGATGAAAAATTTTACTCAAAAAAAGATGACATAATCATACAGCATACCAGCCAAATAAATACAATAAACATCATAAATGAAGACAACATAATAATACCAGCAAACTATGTGATAATCAGAACAAAAAAACAATACAATCCACATTATATAAAATACATACTGACAAGTAAACAATTTAAGAAAGTAGAACGAAAATTAATAGAAGGAACAAAACTACAATTTATAAAAATACCCGATATAAAAAAGATGAAAATAAAAATACCTTCTCCAGAAAAACAGGACAAAATAGTTCAAGTAATGAAATTGATAGATAAAAAAAATAAGCTAGAAGAAAAGAAGATGAAAACAAACAAGAAAATACAAGATGTAATATTAATAGAACAGTTAGGTGAAGAATATGTCCAACAGTAATCTAGAAACAAAGCTATGGTCTGTATCAGACCAATTAAGAGGAAACATGGATGCAAATGAATACAAAAATTACATATTAGGATTTATATTTTACAGATACCTATCAGAAAAACAAGAAAAAACACTAAACAAGACACTAGAAAAGGACAATATAACCTTCAAACGACTAAAACAGGATAGTTCATTATATGAAAAGGTACGACAGAATGCACTAAGTAAACTAGGATACTTCATAACACCAGAACTATTATACAGTACCATAATAGAAAAAATAGAAGAGAAAGAATTCATATTGGACAGTTTATCGGATGCATTTGACCAGATAACATCATCAATGGGAGCCGAAAGTCATGAGGACTACAGTAACCTCTTTGAAGATGTGAATCTAAATTCATCAAAACTGGGAAGAACACCTGAAGAAAAGAACGTTAAAATCTCCAAGGTAATAGGAAAACTAAATGAAATAGACTTCAAACTAGATGAAGATGAAAATGACATACTGGGAGATGCATATGAATACCTGATAAGTCAATTTGCATCAAGTGCAGGAAAAAAAGCAGGAGAATTCTACACACCACAGGAAGTATCAACAATACTTGCAAGAATAGTCACACTAGATAAAGACCGACTAGAGAGTGTATATGACCCTACCTGCGGTTCAGGATCACTTCTTTTAAGAGTGTCCAAAGAAACAGAAGTAAAAGATTTCTATGGCCAGGAACTAAATCAAACCACATACAACCTGGCAAGAATGAATATGATACTACATGGAATAAGGTATAATCAATTTGACATAAAACTAGGAGACTGTCTGGAAAATCCACAGCATTCAGATATGAAATTTGATGCAGTAGTGGCAAATCCACCATTCTCAGCAAAATGGAGCAGCGACAAGAAATTCATGAATGATGAAAGATTTAAGGAATATGAAAAACTAGCACCAAAAAGCAAGGCAGACTATGCATTCGTACAACACATGATTCATCACTTAAATCAGCAGGGAACACTGGCCGTAGTACTACCACATGGAGTTCTCTTTAGATCAGCAGCCGAAGAAAAAATAAGAAGACACCTCATAGAAGAAAAGAATTATCTGGATGCCGTAATAGGACTGCCAAAAAACATATTCTATGGAACATCCATTCCAACATGCATACTAGTCTTTAAGAAATTAAGAAAACATTCAGACAACATACTATTTATAGATGCATCAGAACACTATGAAAAAGTCAAAAATCAAAACAAACTAAGAGAAGAAGACATTGAAAAAATCATGACAACATACAAGGAAAGAATAGAAGAAGACAAGTACTCACACATAGCAACAATGGAAGAAATAATAGAAAACGATTATAACCTAAACATACCAAGATATGTAGATACATTCGAAGAAGAAGAACCAATAGACCTTGATGAATTAGTAAATGAACTAGAACAAATAGAAAAAGAAATTAAGGAAGTTGATGATAAGATAATAGAATACTGCGAAGAATTAGGCATCAGACCACCAGTAATAAGAAATGACTAAAAAAATCTACCTACAGAAAAATAATGAAAAATTAGTTTAAATTAATAATTATTATTATCAACATAAACATCCTTTTTTTTAAATTTTTTCCATACCATTTCACTTTCATAAACATAAATATATTTAAAGAACTAACTTAAAATTCGAAGGGACATAAAAAGATAATCCTTAATGTATTCTAGTTATAGCTTTAATTTTATCAAAATCTTTATCAAAAACTGGCTATTTTATTAATACATAATTATAATATAATACTCTAAATTATACAATTCGAGAAATTAATAACCTTATTATCAAAAGGTTAAGTTAATTTAAATGTACAAAATCAGCCCAACAAAATAAAACTTATTTTTAACATAGATAAAGAAAAAATAAACTTGTTTTAATTATTCCTCCAATCAATAACTATTTTTATTAAGAGAATAATTAATTGTGCTAATAAAAAAAGAAAACATAATCTTTGAACATCCAATATTTATAGATTAGAATAATTAAAAATTAAAAAACTATTTATCTAATAAATTTTAAAATAATAATTGTTTAAAAACAATTCAATTTTATTCGAAAAAATATCGGAGGAAAAAATAATATGAATAAAATTAGTAAGTTAATGTTTTTATCATTAATAATAATTTCATTGACAATAGGATTAACAGCCATCAGTGCTAATGATATTTCAAATAATTATACAGCTACAGATAATGTTAATCAAATATCCAATGAAATTTCATATAAAGATACAAACAATATTAATGATAATAATATGATTAACACCCCTCAACAAGAGGAAGAAATAGAACAAACCCTAAATGCATATACAACCACTTATACAAAACAAATTACACCAAATAACTATCAAACAGAACTTACAACAATCAATGATGATACAACATACGATTTTAGTGGAACATTTACAAATATGGGAACATATACATTTACAAACTTGGACACAGTAGTATTTACTAGTTCACAAAACGATGCATACTTTACAAATACACAATTAACAGTTCAAGGAACAAAAATTGAAATTTCAAACTTAAATATATCAAACACAGATAGTACTGTTGATAGTGTCATATTAGCATATGATTCAACAAAAGTATACATACATGATAATAGAATCAACACGACAACCAACAACAACAATGAAAATCATGCAATTAGTGCAAGGACATCCAATCTTGTTAACATAACAGACAATAAAATTAAAACAGAAGGTTACCATCAGAATATGGGTTGGAACAATAATTCTGGTGAATGGACTGGTGCAATATTAGTATCAGGAATTGAACTGGCAGGAACAGGCAATACAAACATTACATCAAATAACATCACAGTAGTTAATCTTAATTCTGCAAGAAATGGATATGAAAGTATTGAAGGAGTAACCGTTAAAGGATCTGCATCAGAAAATATTTTGGTTAATAATAACAACATAACTGTTAAAGATGCAAATTATAACTATGGAACAACTGTTAGTGCTAGTGCAACCAATGTAACATTTGACAATAACACATTTAACATTACAGGACCACACTATGTATGTGGTGTACAAGTTGACAATACAGACCATTCTTTCATAATCAACAATACCATTTATGTTAAAGCCAATGGTACCGATTTAACATCAAGTGAAGAACAACTAGCTTATGGTATCATATTAACTTGTTGGAATGCTGGTGCAAGCGATTATAATACAGTTGCAAATAACAACATAACATTAAAATCCAATATTGGATATGGAATGGAATTGTTCATGGCAAGTTACACAAACATTACCAATAATACAATAAATGTAACTGGTAATAAAAGTATGGGAATTGGAACATACCAATCATCTTACAATAATTTCACATCAAATTACATTAGATTTAACAATACCCAATACTCTACCAAAACTATTGTTGAAGCTATAACTCCTTGTAAAACTGGAATTGATTTAACACAGAATAGTAATAATAATATTTTAAAATCAAACACAATATACGGATTCGCAATTATGGATGTTGTATATACTGTTACCATAACAAATTCAATAGATACCTATATATTAACAGATAATACTTTACATTCTGTAAATTTCATTAATTATATTTATCATCTTGATGGTTATAATACAGTATCCGGGACATATTCAACAACATTACCATCAAATTCACCAAATTTATTACAATATAAAAAATCTGTAAAAAAAGCTTCACAGACAATCATCATAAATGCATCAAACTTTGATGAATATGTTACTGATGGATTATTAAATGATAATATAAATGCTGGAGATACCTTAGATTTCCAAGGATTATTCGATCATCCACGATTCAAATTAACAATAAATAAACCAGTAAACATTATTTCATCTACACATGATGCTTATTATTCATTGAATACATCCAGTACAAATTTCTTCGGTGAAGATTCTGGTGATTCATTTATTATTAATAAAGATGGTTCAGGTACAAATTTATCAGATGTAAAATTCTATAATACACAATTATTCTTATTAAATGCTAGTAATGTAATTATAGATAATATTAGTGTAATTAATGAGAATCAACAGATAGGTAGTGGTGTTGGAGTAACATCTATTAGAGATCAGTCAATTAATATTACTGTGAAAAATTCATACTTCAAAACTAAGGATAACTTAGGTCATAGTACATTAGTATTTGGATGGGCTGAAAATGTACTTGTTGAAAATAATATATTAGAAGTTGAAGGCCAAGTTGGTAATATTTTATACTTTACAACATGGAATGTAAAAGATAATGGAGAAAATGCTACTGAAGGTTACTATAATAAGAACATTACTATTAAAAACAATACCCTTCGTGGAAAAGATAATAGTATTGCATCTATTTGTTATGCTATAGCAATTGAAGGAGAAAATCATGTTATTAGAGACAATTTAATCGATTATGCTGGAACATGTATCTCACCACAATGGGGTATAGGCAGCCAAAGAAACATTTCCTTCATAAATAATACAATAAGCAAAGGTACATCTTATATAGGATTTATTAATTCAACAGTCATCAACAATACAATTAATAATGTTACAATATCCAGAGCAATTGTAAGTGGAAATACATTTAATCAAGTTAATATCCAAGACAATGTAAACTTCACAAACAATAATGTAATCAACAACACACAAATAACTGGAAATAATATAATATTTGAAAATAACAATATTACTTCAACTAATGATTATGCAATAAATATTTCATCATCACTTGAAAATATTACTATAAACAATAACATGATTACAAGCAAAAATAAAACAGGAAATAACGCTATCTCATCAGGTAGTGAATATTTATCTGAAAATAATGATGGTTGGACAGTATTATATATTAATGATAGTAATATGGATGATTACTTTGATGTGATTGAACCAAATTACGACTTAGGTATCTTTTCAGGAGGTATAACATGGAAAGGTCCTGCTAAGAATATTATTGGAATAATCAACATAACTTCAGAAAGAAGAGGTTCAAATATAAAGCTTACAGGAAAAAACATGTTTACACTTAAATCAAATATGGCAGAAATTGATTTAGATCCAGAAACAACCTTGTTTAATACTAGTGTTAAATATGATACATTAAAAAGTATAAATAACTTTGAATCAGAACGATATGGTTATGTATTGCAGGGTAACTTGATAAATTGTATTTTAGCTCAAGATCTAGGTCCTATGTACTTTGAATGGGGTATGATTTCAGAATATACTCCTATTACAGCAGTTAATACAACATTTTTACAATATAATGCTGACTATGGATCAGAAATTGTAGATGTATTTTATCTTTCAGATGAAACATATGATTTAGGTTTTGATGGCAACACATTAAAAGATAATTTTGGTAAAACTAATATGCTTCTTGGTAACTTAACAAAACCAATCATATTAAATAAGCCATTTAATATAACACCAGCTCCAGGATTTGGTAAAATAGTTAATATAACATTAGTAAGTGGTTCTGAAGGAACAAACATCACTGATTTAACTATTGATGGAGATTTAACAATCAACGTTGAAAATGTAAGTGTGAAAAATACCACCATAAATGGTAACATATTTGTCAATACAAATAAAGCAGATATCCATGATAATAATATTACAAATAACATTAATTTAAGCTCTTCAACAAATTCAATAATTAAAGACAATAATATTAATGGTTCTATTAACATATTAACATCAGATAACAATATCATAAGCAACAACAATATCATAACTTCAAATGAAAATACAGTAGTTTCTGACATATATTCATTAGGAAACAATATTACAAACAATTATTTAATAGCCAATAGCAAAACTGGTGATAATAGTGTTGTTAAAGGATTAAACAATTTAAAAGACAATACACCACTAAAAGATGTTATTGTAACTATTGAGTTAAATACTACAAACACACCAGTATTAGAAAACGTATCTGCTAATGTACATGTAAGCAGTAATGATGATGTTATAAATACAGGAAATATTGTATTAATAGTCAATGGTATTCCAGAAACACCAGTAGAAGTTAATAATAATATGGCAAATATCACATTTGTAGCTAATGAATGTGGAAACTTAACAATTAAAGCATGGTACTTTGCTGATGGATTATACAATGATAATTATAGCAACACAACAATATTAGTAGTAAATAAAAGACAAACTTCAATATCAATTGAAGAAACAAGTGGTAAAATCGGCAATTTAATTACAATAAAAGCTAATATTACAGACAACAATGGTGCTGTTGAAAGTGGTACTGTAACTATCATGACAAATGATAATAATTATACAGCAAATATTGAAAATGGTATAATTACAAAAGATATAATATTATCCACATCACCAAGTCTTGTAAAAATTATATATGAAGGTTCAGACATTAATTCACCAGCAAATGCAAGCAAATTAGTAACACTTCAAAAACTTAACTCAAATATAACAATTACCCAACTAGCATCAGATGATGAAAATACCATAATTGATGTTGAAGTTTATGGTGAAAATGGCGAAATAATCAATGATGAAACAATAACAATACTAAAAAATAATGAAATATTATCAACTATTACATTGAATAATTCAAAAGCCCAATTGACAAGCCATTTAGATATAGGCACTACTATAACTGCAATGTTCAGAGGAAACAATAAATATACCCCAACATCTGCTAATATTACAATTAAGAATATGACCAAATATATAAAAGTTGATAATATCACTTTAACTGTAGGTAATACAATAAATATTTCTGCTAAGATTCAAGCAGACAACACCACACTAAATATTAACAAGGGAAAAGTATCTTTCAAAGTAAATGGTAAAACACTTAAAGACTCCAACGGCAAAGTAATTTATGTAAAAGTAGTAAATGGTACTGCAACTATTGAAAACTATGAAATTCCAGAAAGTTGGACTAAAGAAAACACTACCATACAAGCAGTATACTCAGGTTCAACAGAATGTGTCAAACTCATTAGTGATAAAGAAATAATTAATATAACCGAACAAGATCCAACAATAACAACCAATAATATAAATACAACAGCAAATTCAACAATTACATTGAAAGCAACAATCAATGCAGGAAATACACTGATAAATACTGGAAAAATAGTCTTCAAAATCAATGGAAAAACTGTTAAGGATGCAAATGGTAAAGTAATTTATGCAAAAGTAGTAAATAATACTGTAAGTGTAGAATATACAATACCAGAATCATACAAAACAGGAAACTACACAATTACAGCCACATATAAATCTGTTGATTATCCTAAACTTGAAGATATAAAAGTCTTAACAATCAACTAAGACCACCCTCTTTTTCCATTTTTTTTATGAACATATAATGATTTTTTTACATCAACACTTTTTAAAATGTTCTATAGAAAATTAAGTAGATATTAATGTTGAACTTTAATTCTCTAACCCTATGAATATTTTCAAAAAAAAAGAAGACAAGATTATTCACTAAGAAAAATAATTGGATTGTATAGTTTAATCCTCATGATTCCTAAAGAATGATAATGGAAATCAATACAACCATTGATATGAATTATCCTTTAAGTGCTAGTAATGCGATTTGTTCATTTATCTGTTCTGTTATGTTTTCATCAGAGTATATGTCGTATTCTTTTTTTATCATGTCGAGGTCGTATTCTTCTAAGAGATTGTCATATCTGTTGACAAATAGCTTTTGAGTCTCTTGTATCTGGTCTTGTGTTGTATCTATATATAGCACTGTGATGTTTCCTTTTTCCTTTATTCCTAGTTTTTTTAGTGCTTTGTTTATCTGTTTTTGTGCAGATAGTCTTACTACTATTTCCAGTCCAGGGTCATTTGCAAAGTTTTGTTTTTCATCAAATGCTTTGAATGCCTGTGCTATTGCTTGTTTTAGGTGTTTTTTTCCACAGATGTTATCTGTGTTTACCAGTTGTATTATTGAATCTTCCTTTTGTTGTGTAATTTTATTGATTTTATTAAGAAGTGCTGGTATGTCAGAAACTGTATTGTCTTGATATGTTTGTATTGTAATTTGATGTTTGTCAAGTATTTCTTGTTGTTTGTCTATCATTGACTTTTAGCTCCGTTTTTTGTCTGATAATATTTTGTTTACTCCTTTGAGGTATGCTTCTACACTTGCCATTATGATATCCGGTTGTGTGCTTCTTGCTGTGATTTGTTTGTCTTCATATTTTAGTTTTACAAGCACATCTATTAGTGCATCGGTTCCACCGGTTATTGCATCTACATGGTATTCTTCTAGTGTTATGTCTGCAGTGTCCTTTATAGATTTTCGTATTGCTTCAATTGCTGCATCTACTGGTCCTACACCTACTCCTGCTTCTATTCTTTCTGTGTTGTTTATGTTTACACGGACTGATGCTGTTGGTATTACCTTGTTTCCTGAGACTGTTGTGTATTCCTGAAGTACAAGTGAGTCTTCTGGATTAATGTGTAATATGTCATCGGTTATTGCTTGCAAATCCACATCTGTTACTGTTTTTCCCATGTCTGATAGTGCTTTTACCCTTTCAAATATACGGTTTAGTTCTTCGGGTGTTACTTCTGTATTGGTTTCCTTGATTTTTTCACTTATTACATGTTTTCCCACATGTTTTCCCAGTACAAAGCGTCTTCTGTGACCTACTTTTTCTGGTTTTATTGGCTCGTAGGTTTCGGTCTTTTTAAGTACACCGTCAGAGTGTATTCCTGATTCATGTGCAAATGCATTGGCTCCTACTATTGCCTTGTTTGCTTGTAAATTAAGTCCAGTTATTCTTTCTACCAGTTGGGATGTTTCATAGAAGAGTTCTGTTTTTATTCCTGTTTGGATATTGTATAATGATTCTATTGCCATTATTAATTCTTCACATGATGCGTTTCCGGCTCTTTCTCCTATTCCATTTATTGTTGTATGTGCCTGTGTTGCTCCTGCTCTGAGAGCTTGTATTGTATTTGCCACTGCCAGCCCAAAGTCATTATGACAATGTACGCTCAGTGGCACATTTAGTGTTGAGAGTTCTTTGTAGAATTCATATGATCTTTCAGGTGTTAGTAGTCCTATTGTATCACATGCACATATCCTGTCACATCCTGCATCTATACATTGTGTGTATAAATGTTTCAAGTCATCAGTAGATGTTCTGGTTGCATCTTCGGTTGATAATTCCACTATTAATCCATGACTTTTAGCATATTCTGTAGCAGACACTGCCATTTGTTCTACTTCTTGTCTGGTTTTACGTAATTTATATTCAATATGTAGGTCACTTGATGGAATTACAAGATGAATGCTGTCTACATCACAGTCTATTGCAGTGTCAATATCTATCTTCATTGGTCTTGCAAAGCTACAGATTTCTGCATTTAAATTATTTTCTGTTATAGTCTTGATGCTTTTCTGTTCATCCTTAGATGTGATTGCAGAACCAGCCTCAATTACATTCACTCCTAATTCATCTAGCTTTAATGCTATTTTTAGTTTTTCATCAGATGTTATTAGTACTCCTGGTGTTTGTTCTCCATCCCGTAGAGTAGTATCCAATATTTTCAGATTCTCTAACATTTTAACACATGCCTCCTGCTTATTGTATTAATTCTTTTGACTATTCTATTTTATTTTTTTGTAAGTACTGTTATAATACGAGTCAAGCTTTTATGCATCCTAATTGAATGTTGTTCTTTAATTTCCAACGGTGTATCTTCCACAACTTCATATAAGTCAATATAATGTGGACTTGCCATACATATATATCCATCATCCTTAAGATGTCGGGATATTGATATTAATGCCTGATGATATAATTCTTTTGTATCATCACCACCCAATGTGGTTGAAATTCCATATGGAGGATCCATTGCTACTGCATCAACCAATTCTTCAAATTCCAGTTTTCTAACATCTTCCCAGTATACTTTAAAGTCCTTAAATCCTTCATGTGCAAGGTTCAGTTTGGTCCCTTCAACCATGTTCCTTTCTATATCTGAACCAATCAGCTTTGTATTAAGACATCCTGCTTCTATCAGTATGCCCCCTGTTCCACAGAATGGATCAAGAACCACGTCATCTTCATGTACATGTGCCAGGTTTACCATACACAATGCTAACTTTGGACTCATAGATCCAGGATGGAAGTAGGGTCTTTTATGTGGCTTATTGTCAAAGAAATGCTTTTTATCCTGGAGTACTATGCATCGTGAGACTATAACCTTATTGTATTTTGTAATTACTTCCTCTTTCTTATCATTTACAATTATCTCTGGGTCAGTATATACTAGTTTTATTGTACAGTCTGGATTGTCAAGTGATACTGGCTGTTGTGTCGTTTTTTGTATTTTTCCTCCGACAATTCTTTCCAGGTTATTCTTATCAACAGGTCCTGTTCCCACTCTTCTTACCCTAACCTTAAATGAGCCGTCAATTACTTCATTCCAATTTATGTCTCTTACACAGTTAAATATGTCCTCAGGTGTGGTGTATGCTATGTTTTCATGTATTTCATGAGTATATCCCAAATGACTGCCTAACTCTTTTATTAAATTTCTGTCACAGTCTACCTCCAACTGCATAACACCAGGATATTCATGTTGTATCTTATATTTAATATCAAGCACTTCCAGTCTTGCTATTAATTCTGATTTGGGTAATGTTTCATTTTCCTGTGATAATATTATAGTGATTTCCATATGTTCTTCAATCTCCTTACGCCTATTTTTGGTATTAGTTTAAATATTACTCCTGTTTTTACAAGTTGTTTTAATAATGGTGTTTGAGTGTCCATATCCCCATATTCTGATATCATCTTATCTACTTGATTTTCCTTTAATTGTTTGAACATGTAGTTAAAATCATCCGCTGTACAGTCTGTCATTATTTTTTGCACATTTTGCTGAGCTTTAAATTCATTATTATATTTTTTATGATATTCCTTTTCATATTCCAAGAGGTATTTGTTATCATTTTCTTTAAGTGCCAGGTCTGATTTTGTACTTGCAAGTTTTGCCATTGTTAAACCTGTGATTAACCCACCACCAGTTGTAGGTTTTATTTGACTTGCACAGTCACCTATTAATATTGTATTGTTTTTAACTATCTTTTTATCCTTATTGTATTTTGGTATTGAACCAGAATGTCTTTCTATAACTGTATCTGTGGATTTTAATGAATTGTTAAGTATTGTACTTGCCTGTTGATATGAAAGATTTGTGAATAATCCTATCCTTTGAATTGTTGGACTAACAGGTATTTTCCATAGGAATCCAGGCAGTATTTGTTCATGTACCTCAAGTGACACATAATCTGTATCTACCTTATCCGATTGTACTGTATATTGTATTGCCAAAAAGTATTCATCATCCAAGTTAGGATTTATCTTCCGTGATGTTGAAGATGTTGGTCCACATGCAACTGCAATTAACTTAGCAGATACTGTTGAATCCACTGTTTTTACTGTGTTGTTTTCTATGTCTACATCCAGCACCCTTGTATTAAGATGTGCTTCTACTCCTTCATCCACGGCCTTTTGGAATAGGTATTTATCATAGTATACTCTGTCAAGAACATATGCTGCTTCTTTATCTTTTTCTACTGTGATACATGTATTATCTGATGAGATAAGGTGTGCACCCTTTACCTTATTGAATATTATCTCTTCAGGTATTGTGCATACATCATTTATATTTGTAGATACAAGCCCTGCACATTGTAGTGGTTCACCTATTCTTCCCCTTAGATCATATATTGCTACTTTATACCCCATTTTTGCCATATGATATGCATATGTTGATCCAATAGGGCCTGCTCCAACTACTATTATATCATAATCTGTCAATTAAATCCACCTGTTAGTCCTTTAAATATTATGATTTTTTAAATTTTCGATTGTTTCTTGATATTAACTCATCTTTATCGAGTTTACTATTATTATATTCTATTTCACTTACTCTTGTATAATCCCTATTCTTAATGGAGTTATCTTCATTGTTTTGATAGTAATGTGCATTGGATTTATTATTCTTAGGGTTGTTTTGATAATTATCCCGTCTGTAATTATTTGAATTTCCTTTATAATCCTTGTTTTTAGGTTTATTTTGTCTGTAATTATTTGTATAATCCTCTTCTTGAGTGTAGTTATTGTCTTGTTGATAATTATTGTTCTGTTGGTAGTTGGAATTGTTCTGTCCGTAATCGAAATTATTGTTTCTGTTGTTGTTTCTTGGAGGATTGTTGTTATAATTGTTTTGTCTATAATTATCATCTTGTACGTAATTAGGATTATAATTATTGTCTTTAATGTAATTGTTCTGATTATAGTAATTTCCCTGGTATCCACCAGCTTGATTTGGCGGATAGTATCCTTGTTGATTTGGAGGAAGATACCCCTGTTGATATTGATTTAAACTACCTTGATAGTTATCTATCTGTTCTAATATAATTTCTTCAACTTTACTAGGATTAGGCACAGCATCAAGTATTGTCTCTGAATTATCATGACCACCATAGATGACAATGTCTCCAACCCCTACAATTCTACCAATAAATGACTGACTAATATCAATATCCTGAACTTTAGAATAAGGCATGGTAACTGTTTCCTTATTTAAAAGCCCTCTTTTTATTACAATACGCTTTTGAGTTAAAGTATATCGGGTATTGTTCCAGTCAAGCACATCCAATGCTAATTTAACTATTACTATTAATATACAGAAGATCAATACCAATTCTGCAATAAATGTCAAGTTAGCAATGTCAATATTATAGAAACTTCTTAAACGTCCCTGAAAGTGAAAAATCAATGCCAGTACTGGATTGAACATGAATACCAAAAAGAACAATACTATGATTTTAAATATGAAGTTATCCGAATATAGAATCATATTTGGTTGTGATTCAAATAATACTTGCTCTGAAGAATGATTATTGTGTCTTTGATTGTTTTGAATGTTGGATTTAACTGATTTTGGTTTTGGCATCATAATAAATACTCCCTCCATTATTTTATATATGTATTATATATTTGTTCTTCTAAAATAATATAAGTTATTTAAATATATATTTTTAGCTAAGTTGTATAATAGCTTAAAACTATTTAAACCTATCGCCTTAGATTTTCATATCTTAAGAATATACTGTAATGAAGGATTATGTTCAATATTATATCATACCTACAGTCAATTATTCAGGAAATATAATATATATCCTGTCTGTTCTTAGAAAATACAAATATTTGATTCAAATGATAGTAATTTAAATATAAATGATTATGATAAACTATAATATAAAAGAATACTGCATAAATAATTAAAGAAAAAATAAGATGGCAAACTTAAAAGAACAATATATTATTACAAGTTCCTTCAAGCATATGAATCAATGTTCATATTAGCCAAATTTATATGCAATTACTATTGAAAGCACAGTCCTTTAACACAAATACCAACAAAATAGAGTGTCTTAATAATGTATAAAAAAGAGGAAATTAGTATAGATTCAAGTCATATACACCTAACAACTGATATTAGAAATGTGGATTTGAAGCCATACATTAAGAAACAGAGAATGATTATTCAAGAGGAAATTAATAGAGATAAGAAGTTCAATGGATTTGAACCAGTTGATTTGATAAATTCCAATCGCATCTTATATCTAATGACTCATGCAGGGAAAATATCAAATACAGGTCCCATGAGTAGTGTAGCAGGTAGCATTAGTCAGGTTTGCATGGAGTATCTGTGTAACTATGATACAAAGTATACCATAATTGAAAACGGGGGAGACATCTCCATGAAGACCAATAAGGATTGTATCATCAGCATATATGCGGGTGAAAGTAGTCTGTCTGAGAAGATGGGACTTAAAATTGGAAAGAAAAAGAATGGCTATGGCATATGTACATCCAGTGGCACTTTTGGTCCATCAAAGAGTTTTGGAGTTTGTGATGCATGCATAGTATTGTCTAGTGAAGCCAGCATATCTGATGCTCTTGCAACCAGCATTGCAAATAAGGCAAATGGTGAGGATGATGAAACAATAGTAAATAATGCACTTGAATATGCAGAGGTCTTCAAAGAGTATTATGACTGTACGATTATAATTAAGAATGATATGATTGCAAAGATTGGACGAATGCCTAAACTGGTTAATATTGAATCATATTAACTGAAAATAAGAAAAAAAATATACAAAATTAATTTAGAAAAACCTGTGAAGATGAAACTATGGACTTTAGAACAAGACGTGTATTATTTTCAACTCCACTTTATATGATATTTGAATTTTTTGTTCTCAAATATCTATTTTTGTTGTATGGAGGATTAGATGATTTATATACTGTTATTATTGTATTGATACTTGGATGTATGCAGATTGTCCCTATGCTTTTTGAGAAGACAAAATCAAGAAAGCTTACCCGCTTTGTTGCCAACATATTTGGTATATGGGAATGGTTTTTGGTAATGTTGTTTATCTATCTGCTAATAGTTAATATTGCAGGATTGTTCATTACATTACCAAGAACAGTCATAATTATGCTTCTAGCGATGATTATGATTATTGGTATCTATGCATATTATAATGCTCATAGAATAGTAGTTAAGGAGAAGATATTGGAATTTGATAATTTGGATGAAGAGTATAATATTGTTCATCTATCAGATGTTCATTTTGGATCCATTAGACACAGACAGATAATTGATGATATCAAAGATAAGATAAATTCAATAGATGATGATTGTGATTTAGTGATTATATCTGGTGATTTGGCTGATGGTTCTTGTATTGTTGAAGAAGATGATTTCATTGCGTTGAAGAATGTTGATATTCCAATTATATTCACTTCCGGAAATCATGATTATTATCCTGGTCTTGAAAGTGTTCATAAGGCTTGTAGAAATGCTGGTATAATAGTGCTTGAAAATAATGTTACAACATACAAGAATCTGAATATTTATGGATTAAGCTTTAGCTTTGGTGATATACCTATGCCAACAGAGGCTCAGCTACGGGATGTTATACAAGAGGACAAAATCAACATTGTAAATTATCATATACCTAATGGATGGAAAAAATTGTCCGATATAGGATTTGATATTCAACTGTCAGGTCATACCCATGGTGGACAGTTTTATCCTGTACTTTTCTTTGGCAAATATATGTATGAAGGACATAATATGGGCTTGTTTAAAGAAAGAATAAATGATATGAAAAACCATTATCTTCATGTAACTACAGGTGTAGGCTCTATGGATATTCCTATGCGCTGGGGTACAAATTCAGAGATTGTAGTGTTAAAGCTTGTAAAAAAGTAGAAAAAATAGAAGTTGATGAAATTGTAAGAGTTGAAATTTTTAGAAGAAGCAATTATTAAAGGTTATAGATTGTCAAGACATACTTCCTGCAGTACCTGTGCATCAGGATTGTCAGGATACATGACAAGAACCTTTGTAAAGCAGTCTATTG
Source organism: Methanosphaera stadtmanae (assembly GCA_015062825.1). Classification (GTDB taxonomy): domain Archaea; phylum Methanobacteriota; class Methanobacteria; order Methanobacteriales; family Methanobacteriaceae; genus Methanosphaera; species Methanosphaera stadtmanae_A. The sequence continues at coordinate 12,686 of SUTR01000021.1, read as the reverse complement.
CTTCTTCAAACTTGTCAAGCTCCATATATGCTACTCCCTTATTGTTTAGAATTATTGGATTATGCTTATCTGTTTTAAGTGCATTGTCATAGCATTCTATTGCTTCTTCATATCTTTGAAGTCCCAGCAATGTATTTGCCTTACTTGCCCACATTGCAGCATCATCAAGGCTGTTTTCAAGACATAATTCTATTGACTTGTCATAGGAGAGTAATGCTTCTTCACTTTTTCCCATCATATTAAGTATTGTTGCCCTTTCATTCCATACTTCTGGATTTTTATCATCTATTCTTAGTACATAGTCAAAGAATTTAAGTGCTCTTTCAAAGTCGTTGAGCATTTCATAGATTAATCCTCTCCAGTAGAGTACTGTCGTATTTTGTGAGTTAATCTTCAATGCCTGAGTATTTGCATCCAATGCCTTTTCATAGTCATTCATATAGATATATGCTATTGCCATGTTATTATGAAGATATTCATTGTTTGGTTCTATTTTTATGGCTTTTTTATAATGTTTTATAGCATCCCCAAATTGTCCAAGTCTTGTAAGGTTGTCACCTATCTTATTTAAGAGATATGCATCATTATCATCATATTCCAATGCGGCTTTATAGCATACTGATGATTGTTCATATTTTCCCAATTCAAATAGTACATCTGCCTTTCTTATTATCATCTTTTTCTGGTTTATTGCAGAGCCTTCCCATTGATCCACGGGTAATTTTTTAAATGTGAATACCTGGAATTCATCATCATCTTCAGTATTGTTTGGATATGATTTTCTAAGATCCTCTTCCAGTTGTCTTAGACTTTTAAATCCAAGTTCATGAGCTATGTCAATATCATGAGTGACTTCTTTAAATGTGATTATCTTTACACGTGTTACTTCTGCTTCAAAGAGTTTTTCACGTTCCTTTGATAGGATATTCCAGTAACAGTATAATCTGTCACCCATATAGAGGGGTGTTTTCCACAGACGACGTATTGTGGTGTTGCGCTTGCCTGTGATTAAATCAATATCCTTATTTTTTAGTAGTAATATTGGCATTTTATTTCGACTCTCATCTATTAAATATAAAAATATGTTTTATTGTTTTCGTATTGTTTGATTTCCAAATTGATTTGATTTAAGATGTATTTCTGGTATATGATAATCCAATTTCTTTATTATTTCAAGTAAATCCTCAGGGTTTGGTTCGGTAAATGTTGCAAGAGAAGCATCAAATGTTACTCTGTTTCTAAATTGTTGTAATGTATACATGTCCGGATTTATTTGCTTGGTTAATTCTATTATGTCTTCTTCTTCAAGTAATCCCGGTACAAATGTTGTACGACATTCAAGAAATACGTTGTTTTGTTTGATTATATTAATACTTTCTAATATTTGTTCTTTAGTGTTCTTAGGATATACTGCGCTTATCTTATAATATTCATCAAGAGGTGCTTTTATATCCATGGCTACATAATCAATGTCACTTATTACTTGTTTAACGGCATCAGGATGCAACCCATTCGTATCTAATTTTATGAGCAGTCCATGTTGCTTTGCCTTTTTAATAAATTCCTTTACAATATCAACATGTAGTAATGGTTCTCCTCCACTTATAACAATTGCATCTATAAAGTCAATGTTTGCATCTACTTCATCTAGTATTTCATCTACATCCCACTTGGAGAGCTTTGTATTCTTTATAAGTTCGGGATTGTGACAATATTTGCATCTAAGGTCACATCCAGGAATAAATAATACTAATGCCATTTTGCCAGGATAGTCTAATGAGGAGTAAGTTGGTTGAATATTCATAATATAATCTCTAACTAAAAAATTACCTAATTAATAGTAAAGTAATATATATCCTAAAATATTAATAAATTTTTTTCAAATTAAGAATATGAATCAAAAATGATTATGGAAATCTACTTAGATTAAAGTAAAATATAGCAATACATTTATTTATTATAAAAAATACAATATAAATTACCGTAAATTAGAGAAAAAATAAAATAAATTTTAAAATAAGAAAAAGAACGAGGTTTTATTAATGGAAAATGATGCAAAGATATATGATGGAGCAAAGATTATTGGAGATGTAACATTAGGAAAAAATGTATCAGTATGGTATAACGCCGTTATAAGAGCAGACCATGAACCGGTAGAAATTGATGATAATTCAAATGTACAGGACAATTGTGTAATACATGTAACTGAAGGTTATCCTGTGAAAATTGGAAAAAATGTATCGATAGGCCATGGTGCAATCATACATGGATGTACCATAGACGATGATGTATTAGTAGGTATGGGTGCAATAATCCTTAATGGTGCAAAGATTAATAAAAACTGTCTTGTAGGTGCAGGTGCATTGATAACAGAGAATAAAGAATTTCCTGAAGGTTCACTTATAATAGGTAGTCCTGCAAAGGCAGTTAAACAATTAACTGAAGAACAGTTAAAAGGTATAAAAGAAAATGCAGATGAATATATTAAGCTAGCCTTTAAAAAGTAAGAACATACATAATATATTATAAGAGAAGAGATTATTTGATGAGAAGATTATTATGGTTAAAACAAGAGCAATACTAGAAGAATATAATACTTATGTACCTGGCCGTTCAAAGAAGGAAATCATGGAAAAATATGGCATAAAGCAAGAGGACATAATTAAGTTAGGTTCTAATGAAAATCCATGGGGAGCAAGTCCCAAAGCCAAACAGGCAATAATTGACAGTATTGATGAGATTAATCGTTATCCTGAAAGCAATCATGAATACCTGAAAGAGGCCATTGCAGATTATGCTGGTGTAGATAAAGAACAGATTATAGTTGGTGGAGATGGAGCTGATGAAATCTTTGACGTACTTGCAAAAGCGTTAATCGATCCCGGCGATGAGATAATTGTTCATCCTCCAACATATACCTATTATGAATATGTATTTAAGCAGCACAATGCAGAAGTAGTCTATGCCAGATGGGATGTTGAAGAAAACAAGTTAGATGTTGACAGCGTGCTAGAGAAAATAACTGACAAGACCAAAGCTATATTCCTTTGTACACCAAATAATCCTACAGGAGGACTTATACCACAGGAGGATATTATAAAGATTATAGAAGCAACTGATGCTTTAATAGTGGTTGATGAGGCATACTGGGAATTTGCAGAAGTAAATAACATCAACTTACTTGAGAAGTATGATAATGTATTTATTATAAGAACATTCTCCAAGGTATTGGGTCTTGCAGGACTACGTATAGGATATGGAATTACAAGTCCTGAAATTGTTGAGAAAATGTCACGTATAAAACCAGTATTTAGTGTAACAGTTCCTAGTCAAAAGGCAGTTATTGCAACCCTCTCTGATAAGGAATATATAGAAGAGTCAACAAGGAAAGGTATAGCTGAACGTGAATACTTATATGAAAGTGTAAATGCTATAGAAAACTTAACCATCTATAAATCAAAATCAAATTATTTATTGATTGACTTGCATGAAAGTGGATACAATGCACCACAACTTGCAACCAAACTACTGGAAAAAGGTATTATTGTACGTGACTGTACAAGTTTCCAGGGATTAGATGAATATTACATACGTATCAGTATAGAAACCCATCCTAAAAATGAACGTTTCATAGAAGTCCTTAAAGAATTAGTAGAATAAATCAACTATGAAAAATGTAAAGAAGAAAATGAAACATACATTAAACCCCTTTTTAACATTTTTTTAGTGCCTTCTTGGATTATGATAAATTAATGCTGCAACCACACTTGCCTTTTCTTCCACTGTGTGTGTTTGTATTATTTGTTTATAATTTATTATTTCCAGTTGTCTTTTTTCAATCATGTATTCTGCCATGAATTTAGCTTCATCAGTTAATTCTTGTTTTGTCTTATTTATTCCTTTTGTTTCTATTACACAACCCATTTCTTCAGCCTGTGCATATGCAATTACTGCAGATATTGTATCTCCAGGCACATCAGAGTATTGATGTGAAAGTACACAGTTTGTCATCTCCCCCGGTTCTAGTTTTGGCAGTGGTATTTCCTGTGCATCTGGTGGCAGCATACTGGATACTGGTATTAAATTTACATTTCCTATATCTGCATCAAGCAATGCATTGTCAAATGCATTTAATTTAGTAGGTCCTTCAGATTTTCCTTTAGTTAACGATATTTTCATATTTATCCATTTCTCCAAGAACTTAATTATTATAATATATATCAATGATTGTATTAAAAGAAATCCATTATAGGTTAAAGTTTTGTAACTTTTCACAAATAAAGTTTTTATCCCATTTAAATACAATTCAATGAGACTGTCCATCAAGAACATAAGAAACAATAATACATCTGCCAAAAATAGTTTAGGCTTTATATGTGTGGAGCTTTAATAAAGTTAATGATTTCAAGAATATGAAAATCATTGAAAATATAAATAATAAAGTAAATAAAGAATTAATTGATATAACTGTAAATCGGATTATTTATTCAAATTTGATGATACATCTAAAATATGGCTGTTTACAATGCCCAATTTAAATAGTTATGATAAAATGATAATTCCAAGTATTCCTCAATATTAATTATTCAATATGAAAAAAAAACTGTCATGGATAATATAATCAATAATATCTTAGGATGTATTTAAATGATTTTAACTTTAGAAGAAATAAAAGAAAGAAGTGTTCCCATAGCAATTAAACATGGAGTTAATTCATTAAGACTTTTCGGATCTTATGCTAGAAATGATGCAACAGAAGAAAGCGATTTGGATTTTATTATGGATGATGGAAATGTAAATTCATTAACAAAATATTTCTCCTTAATAAATGATTTAGAAGAAGAATTCAAATGTCATGTTGACTTAATTTCTTCAATTAGTTATAATAAAGAATTCATAAATAAAATCAAGAAGGATATGATTGTAATCTATGAACGCTAAAGATCAAAAAAAATATATCAAGAAGATAATTGAATATTATGAGGAAACCTCCAGCGATATAGAATATTTTGGGGGATGAATTTGATGAATATTTATCTAATACTCATTATCAACGAGCTTATGCATTTAATATTATTCAAATTGGAGAATATATTGGCAGATTATCTGATGAATTTAAGAGTCAACACCCTGATACTGCATGGAATAGTTTAAAAGCTATGAGAAATATCCATGCACATGACTACAAAAGTGTAATTGAACCACCTTGTCTGAGAAACTATGAAAACAGAACTTCCAGAACTAAAATATATCTAGAAAAATTAATATAATTCAGTAAGTTAATTTTAAATTGAATAATTAGATAACTATTGGAGATTTAATTAAATAGAAAAAACCATGAAACACCAAAAATAATAGAATAAAAACCCTACAATACAAGCCATACACTCAGAATCAACAGACCTTAAAAAAATATCAAGCAAAAAAACAGAAATCACAATAACAACAACCGAGCCAACACTCACAACAGAAGACATAACCACTCAAGCCGGAGCTACAATCACACTCAAAGCAACACTATCAGACAACACCATAAACACAGGAAAAATAGTATTCAAAGTAAATGGTAAAACAGTAAAAGACTCAAACGGCAAAGTAATCTATGCTAAAGTAATAAACGGAACTGCAAGCATAGAATACACAATACCAGAAACTATGAAAACAGGCAATTACACCATAACGGTAGTATTTACTGCTGTAGGTTATGATAAATTAACAGATAATAAAACATTAACTGTTAATGCTTAAAATTTCCAATGCAATAATACATTATTTTATATTAAAGGATGAATACTTATTCATCACACTTTTTTTAACCTTTTTTTAGTGGGAAATATTATATTATTACATATATTTACTCATTTTAAGATTTTTTATATAATTTTACATTTTTTTAATTTTTGTACATTATTTTAATTGAATGAGAATAGTTATTATCAAAGTATATAAGCATATACTTATATATTAATATCTATGGAAAATTTAAATCATGAAAGTGAAGAGGAACTTGAAGAAACATTCAAGGTTCTAAGTAATCCTAATCGTCTAAAGATACTATGCATGCTTTCTGAATGTGAAGAAAATGAGGCAACTGTAGGTGATATTGCAGAAAAAATAAATATCACCCAACCTGCTGCAAGTCAACATTTGAAGTTGCTTAAAAGCTTAAAGGTTGTTAAAAGTACTAAACGAGGAAATAATATATATTATAAAATCAATACCAATAAGATATCACAAGATAAAAAATGCATAGATACTTTATTTAAAATGATGCTAAATGAATAAATTATATAATTGGAGTGAAGCTTAACATGACACAACAGGATAACAATGATAATCTATCCTTTACACAAAAATTAAGAAAAGAAAATAAGATAATAACCTCCAACCAAGAGTATGAAGAAAAAGAGATAAAAGAAGAAAATACACAAGAAGAATTCATACTTGATGAAAAACATTCATATGATGATGAACTTCCAATATTAATAATACCAAATACAGTACTACTCCCATATACCAATATGAATATACATCTGGATAAGCCACATACTGAAAAACTGTTAAAGTCAATAAATAACCAACAACAGGGAATCATACTAACACCCAAACATATACCAAAAGACCAATCCAATATTGAATTCCACAATATAGGAACAATACTACAAATACTAAACCTACGCGAAGAGGAAGATGACTATGTATTAGACCTACGTGTAAATGAAAAGGTAAATGTATTAGAAATCAGAGAATCCGGCGAATATTACTATGGAAAATTTGAGATTATAGAAGAAGAAGATAACATTACACCTGATGAAGCAAGAGAAATAAATAAGGAAATAAATAATTCTGTAATCGCAATATCCAATATAATACCAAACTCTGAAGTATATGCTCAGCAGATAGTAAGTAAAGTAGATGTACGTGAAAAAGTAGCAGAAATATTCCCATATCTACGGGTAACACATGAAAGAAAACAGGAATTGCTGGAATTAGAATCAATGAAGATTCGAGCATTACGTGTTACACAATTACTCCTGGAACAGAAAGAAGCTATGATGCTGCAGATGGATATTGCAAGCAGAATCAATGAAAATATGAGCCAAATACATAAGGAAAATCTTCTACGTGAACAGATGAAGATGATACAAGAAGAACTGAACATGACAGATGATGGTCCTTCAAGTAAATCATATCGTGAAAGAATAGAAGAAGCCAAACTTCCCGAGGAAGTTGAGAAAGTAGCATATGAAGAGTTGAAAAAGCTTGAAAGACAAGGACAAAACAATTCCGAAGAAAACATTATAAGAAACTATCTTGATTTGATACTTGATCTTCCATGGCATAAACAAGAAAAAGTAGAAATTGACATTATGCGTGCAAAAGAACAATTGGACAAGGATCATTATGGACTTGAAAAGGTAAAGGAAAGAATAATCCAACACTTAACTGTTCTTAAGATGAAGGATGAAAAACAAGGCTCAATACTCTTGTTTGTAGGACCTCCAGGTACTGGTAAGACAAGTCTTGGAAGAAGTATCGCGACAGCACTAGAGCGACCTTACATCAGGGCAAGTCTGGGAGGAGTTAAGGATGAATCTGAAATAAGAGGACACAGAAGAACATATCTTGGAGCCCTTCCCGGCCGTATCATAAGTGGTATAAAAAAGGCAGGACAAAGCAATCCAGTATTTGTACTTGATGAAATAGACAAGTTAACTGCTTCAATTAATGGTAACCCTACCAGTGCACTTCTAGAAGTACTTGATCCGGAACAGAATGATACATTCTCCGACCATTACCTGGAAGTAGCATATGACTTGTCGGATGTATTTTTCATAGCAACGGCAAACAGTCTTGAAGATATCCCAGGACCTCTTAGAGACCGTCTTGAAATAATAGAACTTAAAACATATACCAATAATGAAAAGATGCATATTGCAAAAGAACATCTGATACCAGATGTACTGGAAGATCACGGCCTTACAAGTGATGACTTGATAATAGAGGATGAAGTCATTAAGACAATTATTGAAAAATATACCCGAGAAGCTGGTGTACGTGAACTTAAACGTCAACTGGCTGCTATAGCACGTAAGACAACTGAGAAAATTGTGGTGGATGATATTCCACGACCATTTATTGTTAAAGATGATATGGTATATGATATACTTGGAGCAGAAAAAGCCCATTATGACATGGTAGCTGATAAAAACCCTGCAGGTGTAGTAACAGGTCTTGCATGGACTGCTGTTGGAGGAGACATATTATTTGTCGAAGCAATTATGATGCCTGGTGAGGGTAAACTGAAAATAACCGGTCAACTTGGAGATGTTATGAAGGAATCAGCCCAGATTGCACAAAGCCTAATAAAGTCACATTTCAGTCCACTTGTTAATGAGGACCTAAACAAGTATGACATACATATCCACGTACCGGCAGGTGCAATACCAAAGGACGGACCATCAGCAGGAGTGACATTACTTACAACACTTGCATCACTCATAACAGGAATTCCAGTCGATTCCAGACTGGCAATGACTGGTGAAATATCACTGCGAGGAGAAGTACTTCCAATAGGAGGACTTAAAGAAAAATCCATCGCTGCATACAGATCAGGAATAACCAAGATAATAATACCTGAGAAAAATATTAAAGACCTGGATGAAGTACCAGATGAGGTAAAGGAAAAAGTAGAATTCAAGGCAGTGACAAGAATAGAAGAAGTACTGAAAGAAGCATTGAGTATAGAACTTCCAGAACAGGAAACAATAACTATGAACATAGAACAAATAAAAGCAAAATAAGAAAAAAAACATCTCTCCACCATTCTTTTTTAAAAACTACACATACTATTTTATAAAATCATTTGAAAGATAATATGATTAAATAAATTATCACAATATGCTACTTTAAAAATATGTGTCAGTATCAACTACAATTAATATTTCATATGATTTAAGTATACATTAAAAACTAATTTAACATTCCATTCTATTCTTTATTTAGAGTTATACGTAACGTGATTAGATTTAATTGGCAGCGTAAATCATCCATAATAAAGATGAATATTTATATAATTTATTAGCTTTAAAGATAATAATTAATAAAGAAAAAATTTTTATAAAATATTAATTCAATGTGGACTTTTTATGATGAATGAGGATAGAGTTAATTTTTGGTTAGAGTTATCAGATAAGATATCAGTAAATGTGGAACAGGCAATAAGTGATGCTAGATGTGACCCGGATTTGTCTAGTGTTACAAAGATTGGTGCTGACGGCACTCCAACTCACAAGATTGATGAGATTGCTGAGAATTGTGTTATAAAAGATTTAACTGATAGTGGAAGGTCATTGGTTCTTATTAGTGAGGAGATTGGTGAGATTAAAATTGGAGATGACGATGCAGAGGTTTTAATGATTCTTGACCCATTGGATGGTACCAGTAATGCAACCCGTAATATGCCATGTTATGGTATTTCTATTGCTTTGGCTGATTTGACAACAAAAAGTTTAGATGACGTTACCCTTGAAGATGTCGAAGTTGCATATGTGAAGAATTTCCCTACTGGTGATGTTTACAGTGCAATTAAGGGAAATGGTGCATTTAAAAATCATGAAAAAATCACCCCAATATCAACGGTCAGCAAAGTCGAACATGCTACATTATGCAGTTATGTTTATCGTGCCAAATCTGAAAAGTTAAGCAATCTTTGTTCTAGTGTACGTCGTATGCGTATTATGGGTTCTATTGCAATTGAAATGTGTTATGTGGCAGATGGTGCCTATGATGCATATCTTGATATTAACGAGATTGTAAGAATTTTGGATATTGCCGCCAGCCAACTTATTATTAAAGAAAATGGTGGTATTGTAACAGATTATAATGGTAATCCATTATCCAGCAAGCTTAAGTTAACCGAAAAAACATCCATTATGGCAACATGTACCCAAGAGTTACATGAGGATATGATAAGTTACCTACATTAATAGGGAGCGTGTTTTAATTGAAAATTGGAATTGTATCCCGTACCGATAAAGAAAAAGCATATGAAGTAATAAGTAGTATTGTCCAGTATCTTCAGGAGAATGATATAACCATAGAAATTGAAAGTAGAGTATGTGATAAGTTCACAGAGTTTTCAGAGTATACTGTTGATATTGATGATATGACCTCTGATATTGTATTATGTATTGGTGGTGATGGAACTGTATTATATGCTCAGCATCACTTATCAGTTAAGAAAATACCTATTCTTAGTATAAACTTGGGTACTGTGGGTTTTCTAACTGAAGTTGACTTGGATGATTTGTTTGAATGTCTTGATAAACTATTAAGTTATGATTTCTTTGTTGAAGAGCGAATGCAGTTGGATATTGAATGTGATGATGAATGGATTACAGTACTTAATGAACTTGTAATAATGACTAGCCAGCCATCCAAGATGCTTGATTTACGTGTAAATGTGGATGATGAAGTTATTGATGAATTACGATCGGATGGTTTGATAGTATCCACACCTAGCGGTTCTACTGCATATGCTATGAGTGCTGGCGGTCCAATTGTGGATCCACGAGTTGATGCAGCTCTTATCATACCAATATGTCCGTTTAAGTTAAATTCAAGACCCAAAATTGTTCCAAGTTCCAGTACTATAACCATTACATTTAAGGAAGATGGAAAACCAGGAGTTGCAGTACTTGATGGCGTAACCAATAAGCAATATGGTTATGGTGACCAGATTAGAATTAGAAAGTCAGAAACACCTGCTTGCTTTGTAAGATTTAGCAAGAAATTCTATGAAAGTGTTAACAAGAAGTTGACTATGGATGGACAAAAAAATGAATAAATATTATTCATTTATTACCTAATTTTTTTAATAAAATTTTTTTGTGTGTATTTTTTATGAAGAAGAATATTTTAATATGTGATGCCAATCATGGAGGATTAATCCTGCTTGATGAGTATTCTAAGTATACTGAGAATAATTTGTTTTTTTATGATGTTTATGATAAATTGACGGACAGACAAAAGGAGAACTATTCCACAAAGTACAATGTCAGATTTCTAAGCTTAGATGAGATTACTAGCGAGTATACGGTTATTGCACCTGTTCACATGAAGCCTGTAGTAGATATTGATTATACCCATCATGAATTTACATCGTACCTTGTAGATAAGCATAAAGCAAAGTATGACTGGAATATGAAGTTTATCCAAGTAACGGGAGTCAAAGGAAAAACAACCACCGTTAATTTGATTAATAATATCTTAAAGGATAGCAATAGATTAGTACTTACAAGCAATGCATTGGTATACTATAGTCATGATAAGCTTAAAGTATTGGATGAATCATTAAGCATTACTCCCAGCAGCATTATCACTTGCCTAAATATTGCAAAAAATGAGGATATATTATATGAGATTGATTATTTCATCATAGAAGTATCACTAGGAGTAATTTCAAATGGAAACATCAGTGTATTGACCAACATATTGGAGGATTATCCAATAGCCTGCAAAACCAGCCTTGCACATATTGCAAAAGAAAGTGTGTTTAATAGTGAAGTTGTAATTGCAGATAAGAAAAGTCTTGATTCCTATTATAATAATCATAACGCATTTAGTGTAAGTTTAAATGATAAAAATGCTGATATTTATGTTAAAGACGTTGATTATAATGTATCCAGTACAACATTTACAGTTGCAACTGATGATTTGGAATTTGAGATATCCTGCTTTGCACTAACTGACTTTTATATAAATAACATATTATTTGCAATAAGTGTCGGATTAATATTGGATGTTGACATAGAAAATATTCAATCATCCCTGAAAAATATGAAATCAATACCTGGCCGAACATCATACAAGTATATGGAAGATAAGTTAGTTATTGAAGAAATCAATCCCGGCCTTAACACTACCTCAATTAAGGAATCCGTGGACAATATTTCACGTTATGATACATCATTTACTCTTATATTAGGAGGAGATTATGGCATAACCTGTGAAGAAATTGATGAAGACAAGCTGTTAAACTATATTAAAACAATTAAAAATCAGAATATAATATTTACTGGAGATTTAGGATACAGTTTATACAAGAACATAGAATGTGATAAATACTTATTCATACCTGATTTAAATGATGCTCTGAATTATTCATTAGAAAAATCAGGAAAAATAATAGAAGTAATATATAGAACAGAATATTCACGAAAAATAGAAATCTAAAAAAAATTTATAAGTATCAAACTTCATTTATCTAATTTTTTCATCTTTTACATTTTTTATATAGACAATATCTATAAAATCAAACAAGACATATGACATATCGCCAACCATATTAATTAATCTATTGGATTTTAAAATAAGAATACATAAACCCATTTTAATATAAATTTCAGCAGTTACGATGGATTTGAAGAAATTATAATTATAAGAGTTACTTTTATTTTATAATAATGGGACTTGGCATAAATTATTATAAAACAAAAAAAAGTATTACTCTCATATTCATAAAAGAAGGAATAACCTTCTAATACAAAATTAGAGGATAATCATATTTTTTTTATTTTATAGGCAAGTAAACAATAAACAATACCTCCTCACCATTTATTTTTTTTATTCTATTCAAATAAATAAGTAAATAGGTAATATTAATGGTATTGCATGGATTACTC
>SUTR01000020.1 GCA_015062825.1 Methanosphaera stadtmanae | reverse complement strand
CATAACTAGGTCAATAATACAACCAAGTTGCATTATACTGATTTAAAGGAGAAGAAAATTGCTTGTCGCACTTATATGAGAACATAGCGAAGTGGAATATTTATTAAATTTTATATTTCATTAAAGATTTATGTTTGAAATATATTCAAAAATAAGCTATAACTTTATAGTGGAATAATATTAAGTTATGTTATTCTAGATGAAATTTCTTATAAATAAAATTAAAAAAAGGATGTGGAGAACAAGTCTCCACTATACTTGTTTTCCCTTTTTTTTATATCTTGTAATATAAATACAGGGTAAATATCATGTTTAAGTATTTTTTTTAATTATAATGAATGTCTTATTCAGTTCATGCTTTTACAACAGTCATTGTAGTGTTGCTGGTTATTTTATCATAGTTTGGTGCTATGAATGTTGCTTCAATGGTATAAGTTCCTGCTTTAAGGTTGCTAAGGTTGTAGTCTATTGATACTTCACCGTTAGCATCTACATGTGCATAGATTACTTTGCCGTTAGCGTCTTTTACGGTTTTACCGTTTACTTTGAAGACTATTTTACCAGTTGTGATAGCTTTGTCACCTGATGCTACTTTGGCCTTAAGTGTTATGGTAGAACCTGTTTGTACGTCGTCGTTTATTGGTGTTATGGTTAGTGTTGGTTCTTGTGCTGCTACTGTTTTTGTGATTGTTGTTGATTCTTTGTTGTATTTGGTTGAACCTGAGTATACTGCTGTGATGTTTACATCTTTTCCTGATAGATTATCTGGTACAACGTATTCGACTGTTGCTACGCTATCTACTACTTTGGCATAGATTACTTTGCCGTTTGTGTCTTTTACTGTTTTTCCGTTTACTTTTATTGTTATTTTTTGGTTTGCTAGGTTTTGTCCTTTGTTGTCTGTTAGTTTTCCGTATACTATACAAAATATTTAGTACTTTCAGCTCTGACAATATAATTTTAGAACATGAAAATATAAAAAATATATCATTTTAATTAATGTATTCACTAATTCCAGTGAGCTTTTCAATGTCTGAATAATTCCAATATTTGTTTTCCCAATGGAAATATACGTCCTTTCTTTTCTTGAAAATTCTAAATGGAACATTAGTATTGTCATAAATATGGACAATATCACAAATTTCAACTAATTCAGGAACCAAATCTAGTGCCTTATAATATCTTGATTTGATCTTTTCTTCAGGAACAGTATGACCACCCATAGATTCCCTGATATCAATACGAGTCTTATTAATTTCTGGATTTGATGTTAAAACATATATGCATCTTAAAAAATACCCTTTTTCTTTAGCTTTTTTAAGCAATTTGAGATTCCTATCTGTAGAAAGAACTGTTTCAAATGTGAAATCTTTACCTTGTTCCACCATAGATTCCCTAAGCTCTTCAGCTTTTAGGGCGGCTTCTAAATCACTACATAAACTTGATTTCTTAATATCATCAGCATTAATGTAAATCCCAATAGTTTTGGCCATGCGGGTTATGGTGGTTTTTCCACTACCATTTGGGCCTGCAAATACAATAACTTCAGGAAGTCTATTTTTCATTTGGATAAACTCTCCTTCCATCAGGATACTCTATATAGGGACTATCTAGTTCATCATCATAACCAGCAATAGGAAGTCCTTTAATTTTACAGATTTCTTGATCAATTCTGATAGATTCCTTAAATCTTTCAGTTAGCTCTTCATCAGAAATACCACAAGTAGAGTCTAATTCATTTTCTTCAACCAATACTATTCCTCCTATTCTGTAATTTAATTTAACATTAACAATAATATTTTAAATCTTATAATTTAATAAATTTTTCCAAAGTACAACTTTATGATGAAAATTAAAATCACAACCAGAAAACTAAAAACTTCACTGGAATTATGTCAAGATATCAGTAAGATTATGAACACTGCCATGAATTTTCCCAAAATATTAGAATTATTTAAATAGCAAGTATCAGTAGAATATAATGATGAATATATTTTTGAATTATTCTTAATTTTATTTAACCAAAACTATATTTACTTTCTGGTTCAATATATTACTATTTGATTTGTCAGTAATACACTAAAAAAGGAGGTAAAGTTATGAATGAAAAATATGCTGTTAAATTATTTGAAGAATATAAGATAAGAACTAAATGGGATTCTGAAAAAGAAGAGTATTATTATTCAGTAATAGATGTTATTGCAGTTCTTACTGAAAGTAAACGCCCCAGAAAATATTGGTCTGATTTAAAAAACAGGTTAAAATCTGAAGGAAGTGAAGTGTCCGAAAATATCGGACGGTTGAAAATGCCTGCTAATGATGGTAAAATGCGTTTAACTGATGTAGCAACAACTAAACAGTTGTTACGACTTATTCAATCAGTTCCTTCACCAAAAGCAGAACCATTCAAACAATGGTTAGCTCAAGTAGGTAATGAAAGAATTGAAGAAATAGCTGATCCTGAAATTGCTATGCAAAGGGCAATAGACACCTACCGAAAAAAAGGATACTCTGAAGAATGGATAACCCAAAGGATGAGAAGCATTGAAACAAGAAAGGATTTGACAGCAGAATGGAATAGGGTAGGAGTCAATGAAGGAATTGAATATGCAATACTGACTGATGATATATCCAAGGCATGGTCTGGAATGTCAACAAAAAAGTACAAACAATACAAAGGACTTAAAAAAGAAGGATTAAGAGACAACATGACTAACATGGAATTAATATTAAACATGTTAGCAGAAGCATCAACAACTGAAATTAGTAAAGCTGAAAATCCGGATGGTTTTAATGAAAGTCGTGATGTTGCAAAACGTGGTGGAAGTATTGCAGGAAATGCAAGGCGGGAAATTGAACAAGAAACAGGTAAATCTGTAATTACTAGAAAAAATTCTGAAAATCCTGAATTATTGGATGAATAATAATATTTACAAGAATATTGATTAATTCATTTAAGTATTCATCATTATAAAAGCGTTTTTTGAACTTAATATTCTTTGTATTTTCTTTAATTGTATAAATTGTCATGAAAATTCCCTGGTAATAATTAATGGATTTAATTTGAAAATATATTTAACTCATATAGGTTATATTTAAGATTAAAGAAACCTGAAGATAATGGTTCTTCATCAATGTCTTTTATCCCTCTAGTAATTAGAACATCTGCCAGTTCAATACATGCTATTGCCTTTTTACAATCATCTTTACTTTTAATATTAAGATGATTTCTTGCTAGATTAGAAAGTTCATCAATCCTTTCAATATAATCAATAGATATATCATTTCCTTCATTACTTAATAATTTAACCCCTTCCAAAAATTTTACATTTATTTCTTCTATTTTAGCACATATGGCAGTATTATATTTGATTATATTAAATTCATTTAATTTATCTTCAATATTAACTATTGATTTCATATTAAAACTTCCATTTCTTATATTTATTAATATAATTATTATCTTTACTAGTTTAATCGTTAATATTTAATTAATAAGTATATATCTTATCTAAAAATTATAATATTAATAAAAGTAAAAAATTAGTTTTATAAATGTTATGTTAAAAGAATCTATAAATAGATTCTAACATAAACATCTGCTTATTTACTATGCTTTCCGTCGTTTTACTGAAAGTCACTAGTATGATGAATATTATTAAATTAATTAGTATATATACTTATCTAAAAATTATAATTACTAAATAAAAGCTAAATTAAATAAAAAATATTTCTTGAAAAAATGATAATGTATTAAGAATCTTAGTAGATTCTAACATTAACATTTGACCTGAATACCATGATTTCCACTGTTAATTGAATCATTAGTATGGTTAATATTATCTAATCTATAAATATATATACTTATCTTAAAAAATAACTTCATCAATATAAAAATAATAAAATCAGAAGGATTAATCTTATGTTAATTAACAAAGAAACAATAACAAACTATGTAAATGGAATAACAAATCCCAACACAAGAAAAACATACCGATTATCCCTAAAGAAATTCCACAGCTACCTGCAGGACAATAACATCAATGACATAAACCATGACAACCTTAACCAGGTAATATATGACTACAAAGCATACTTAAACAACAAGAACCTAAAAGCAATAACTATAAATCAGCATTTAATAATACTCAAGACATTCATTAACGAATATACCAAGCTAAGCTATGATAAAGACCTAAAACTAATAAAAACCGAAAAAAGAAAACCCAACTACCTCACTACACAACAAATACAAACAGCACTAAAATATACCGAGGATAAAACAGACGAGTTGATAATAAAACTACTAACAAGCACAGGCCTACGTATACACGAAGCACTAAACATAACCAAAAAACAACTACAAAACACAGATGAAAAAGAAAATGCAATAATAACCATAATAGGAAAGAATTCAAAAAGAAGACTAATAGTCATACTCAGTAAACTAACAAAACAGTTAAGAAAATACTCACAAGATCATAAGAAATACATCTTTGAATCCAACAGAAAAGAATCAGAACCACTAACATCAAGATTAATACAACGCTGATTCCAAAAACTAGCCCAAAAAATTGACAAAGAAGAAAATACTATCATATACTCAGAAAACCTAAAACCACACAACCTACGACACAGCTTCGCAATACAAGCACTAAAAAACAACGGGATAAACTACGTAAAGGAATTCCTAGGACACGAAAACATACAAACAACACAGATATACACCGACTTAAAAGAAAAAGATGTAATCGACAGATTTAAAAAATTAGAAAACAATCTAGTATAAAAAAAAGATTAATATGTGGACTTAAAAAATTTTAGAATGATACTTTTCTTACAGAATCATATTTTTTCTTAAATTCTTTATCTTTCTTACTAAGAGGTTTGTTCATATTATTTAAAAAGTCAGCTGCATTTTTTCCATATAATGTCGGTGTTTCGCCAATTGACTTTGCCATGATTAATCACCTTTCTATAATAGTTTTTTAAAATTTTAATATTTATAATCTTTTGTAAGTTAATAAACCTTTAATTAACAGAATATTTTTGAGAGTAAGTTTTTTAAACTTTTAATTATTTCTTGTTTATATATTATTAGAAATTAGATTTTTCGTGAGTTTCATAATCATGAATATCTAGTGGAATTTTTTAATGCATTACCCCTTAAACTTTATAACACTTCTTTTTTTCCATCAAGTAATATTTCATTTAGTTAAGTAACATAGTGTTAAAATATGTAACATATATTTAAATAAGTAACTTCATATAATATAATACACAATTATTAATGGTGATTATATGAGTTCTAATGTAATGAAAGTAGTTAGAGTTACTGAAGATGTTCATAAACGATTAGCTAATCTAGGAAAGATTGGAGATACATATAATGATGTTATAGAACGCTTGTTAAATGAATATGAGGAATACATGGATATAGTAGAAGCTGAAGAAGAAATAGAAAAAGGTTTAATTAAATCATATTCTAACTTGGATGATTTTAAAGAAGATATAAAGAATGATGTTCCATTTGAACAAGATAAATAAGCAGGGATGAAATTGAAAATTCAATTCACTAAAAAAGCATATAAAGAGTTTCAAAAAATAAATAAAGTAAATACAATAAAATTTGACCAACTTTTTAATGCATTAAGAGAATTAGAAAAAAATCCTTATTCAAATAAGTATAAAACATACAAAAGAAACCCTAAATTTAAAAGGATGAGAGTTGGAAATTATCGTATATGTTTTAAGATACAGAAAACTGACATTGTAATTGTTCGTGTCCGTAAAAGAGATAAGGTTTATGATTAATATATTACCTCTTTGTAATCAATTTTTCTAACAAAACATTTTAGATAATAAAGAATTCTTAAACTTTTTATAATTTAATTTGCAGGTTAGAAGAAATTAGAAGTGAATTATAATTTCTTCACTTATGTTTCTATATTGTCTAAGATTAATCGTGTATTAGTTTTTTTTCTATGTTTTCTTCGTTGTTTATTTTTTCTAGGAATGTGTTTAGTTCCGGTGTGTCTTTGAATCTTGTTATTAGTAGCATGTCGTATTGTTCTGTTGTTTTTTTTGTTGTTAAGTTCTATTTAAATATTTTTCATCTTTTGTTTTCATAGACATTAATTCATTTTGGTAATATCTAGTCTGGAATCTGAATAAATAGTTTTTTCCTTTGTTTTTCCAGGAATAACATTAATTCTGTTGAGATATAACTTCTATCAAATATTATTATTATTGTTTTTTCCAGGTTAATTTTATCTTCAATATTTTTTTTCATATGCTGTTTAATCAATTCTCTTTTGTTAGATTTAGAATTAGTTATAATGGTATTTAACAAGTTATATTTAACATCAATTAACATAGAACCTTTGGTGGAGGTGATGAAATACTTAATTTATCAATATTCAATTTAAAATGAATATATTATTAATATAATTAAATAAAAGAAACAATAGAAATAAAAACTAAAAATAAGAATAAATCACAAATTGTTTTAAAAAGATAAAAGAAATAATCAGCTAACCTTAGTTGACGGCATTGAAAAATTTATTGGAAAAAATTATAAAAATTTTTTAGTTTCATTTAAAAATTCTTCTGCTTGTTTAATTCTTTTTTCAGCTAAACTTTCACTTATTGAATCTATGGCTGTATAATCTGCATCTTATTTATCCGATTGAGCATTAGCTAAGTGTTTGTATACATTATAGTTAAATTTATCTTCATGAACATATTTTAAACTGAATAGTTGGATTAAACCATGGTGTGTTTTCGGAATGTTACATTCTTTTTTAATTAATAAATGCTTTAGCACATAAAAACATTGAATAATAGGATAAACTAACAGAATCTGCATAACCTTCAATTTCAAACAGTGCCTTGCTATGTTTTAATTTTGTTTCTGCTTTATTAATAAAAGCAAGTATCTTCATATTATCCAATAGATATACCTTCTTTTAAAACATTTGTTAAAAATGAGAAATTTTTAGTTTTATTGAATATTTCCTCATTTATTACATGAGCAGAAATTAATTCCTTCTTATCATACAATATCCATGCAATTTCATCAGATATCTTATCATCAATATCTTCACGATGATTAGAAATAATTAAAATATCTATATCTGATTCTTCAGTATCATCCCCACGAGCAACAGAACCAAATAAAATAATATTAATAATTTTCTCGGAATTTATTGCATTTGCAAATTCACGAGCAATTTCTATTCTATTATTCATAACAATCACCAAAAAATATATTTTGATAATAAGTATTATTTACTTCATCAATAATAAATACTTGCTAGCCTATGACTTCATAAAAAACATTAAAATATGCTAAAAATATCAACTTCAAATATATGATACAGTATTTAAATTAACTGTACTATTTTACAACAAAGATATAATATCAAAACTAAAATTCATCAACTAACAGAAGGAAATGTAGAACTATGGCAGTAAAAGAGTGTTGTTGAAAATTTGGTTGAAATCTCATGACTTTTTTTTGAGAATTTTGTTGAATTTATTTATTTTACATTATAAAACTGTTATTATATATAAAAATTTAAATAATAATCTTAACCTGACTACATTGGTAAGAAAAAGAGAATCTGGTACATTTAATATAAATTTATAAAAAAAGTCATAGTTATTTATATGAAGTGTAGGCATAATTAGAATCCTGATAATATTATTTAATGATTACTTAGGTGGTGATGTATTTTTTTTTATTTCGAGTGTTGGCCAAAAAATGTTCTTTTTGTATATAATTAAGAAGTTGTCATTTCAAGTTGGGTTTGGTTTAATTCCATTAGATTATTGTTATAATTTAGTGTTTATTCTTCTTTGGGTTTTTTTTATCATATAGTAAATTGTATAAATGGTTTGTATTATATGCTACTGCGTTTAATGTAATATGATATTATGTATCTTCTATTCCGATTACTTCTTCATCTTCTATGTTGTATTGTATTTTTAATGTTCCAAAGGGTCTTTCAACGGTGGATCTTTTTTCATATTCTTTTTGATATTCTTCTTTTTCCATTTTTATGTACATTGCTCTTATTAATCTGTCACTGTTTTTTGTGATGGTTTTATGTGTTTGTTTACTTGATGTGTATTTATTTCTTTGTTTATAGTTTTTACAGGCATGGTAATTATTATTAATTAATAATTTAAAGAATAGTTAAAAATAAGTGTACTAAATAAGGAATTTTTTTTTCGAAAAATTTGAAAAATTAATTTTGGCCAACACTCTACTTTAAAAGAGTGTTAGTTAAAAGCTTAACTTTTTTATTGTATGATTTAGAAAAATATCTATTATGAATAAGGAATTGTTTAAGAATAAATTGGGAATTATTGGTGCTGGAAACATAGGCTTGTCCTTAATACTGAAGTTATTGGAAAAGGGATATCCAGAAGACAATATCAAATTAACCTATAGAGGTTCAATATTTACATTTGAGAAATTATATGACAACAACCTTGTTGATATGATAAGTGACAATGCACGAATTGTAGATGAATCTGATATAATTATTCTAAGTGTACCACCTCAGGCATTTAAACAAATAGGTGACTTTGGAATTACTGATGATAAACTGGTAATATCATTTATGGCAGGAATAAGTATTGATGAGATTAAAAAACAGACAGGATCAAACAATATCATAAGAATTATACCAACAGGGCCTGATACTATTTTAGACTCAACAAGTATTGCTGGTGCATATCCATCAAATGGCTTGGCAGAAGAGTTCTTTAAACTATGGGATATGGAATATTATATTGTAGGTGATGAGGATAAAATGGATTTAATGGTACTTGCAGGTTGTCTTCCTGCAGTCTATTGTAAAGTTGATGCAGATAGTAAAGAAAATATAGATGCTATTAGAAAAATTGCCGGTGATTGTACTGAATTTATAGAATTGTCACAAAAGGCTAAAAATCTTGTTCCTAAGAATAATAAGGATGAATTTATTGAGAAGTTTTCAACACCTGGTGGCATAACTGCAGCTATTATACGCAGTTTAGATGATGGAAATGATTTATATGATTCACTTCTTAAAGGATTAGAACGTAATAAACAGGTGTCAAATCCTGAAAATAATTTAATTTCTCCAGAAGCAGTTGCTGATTTAATTAAAAAGTAATCTTTAAGTTAATTTCATTAAAAAAAGTTAATAATACAAGAAAAGAAAATAACTTTCATTAGACTTAACGTCTATTATTAGGGAGTTTTGTATTTTCTTTTTTTGTTTTTTTACAAGTTATATCGTGTTTTATTTAATAAGGAGTGGTGAGTTTTTTCATTTTTTGACTTATTTAGAATCGTTTTGTATAATAGGTGATTTAATATATTTTTAAACTATTTTATTTTTTGTAGGAGTTAATAGTTTTTTTGATTCTTTTTTGTCTTTTTTGATTTAACTCTTGTTTTTGACTTTGAAGTTTTTTCATCCATCTTTGAATTTAGGATTACCTAAACTTCTTAGTCAATTAAATGTTGTACTCCGTAGTATATAAAGGTTTGGGTATACCTAAAAATTTTTAAACTTTTTAAATAAAATATTTTACTTTTTAAAGACCTAATTTTATTTATATTTAAAATATTAATATTTATAAAATTATATATCTAATTCTAAGGATGAACTATTATCATTATCTTAAAATACACTTAAATATTTTTTTAATAGGGTGTCGGATAAAATTATCTTTTTTGTAATTTCTTGCTTTGTTTTGAGCAAAGACAATCATATTATTTTAAAATGAAAAAAATATTATTCATTTTTTTTAGGAGTAATTCTTTTTTCTATCAAAAATTTTGTCAAAGATTTGATCTATTATTAATTTTATTGTAAATTCAATATTTTGATAAAATCAGTTTTGGGTTAAAAATAAATAAAAATATAAAGAAAATAATTGTATAGCTTTTCTTTTTTTTAAGCTTTTTAGGGAGTTTTTATTTTCTTATATGTTTTTTTACAAGTTATATCGTGTTTTATTTAATAAGGAGTGTGATTTAGAGTTTTTTTATAATAGGCGATTTTTATATTTAAAACTATTTATTTTTGTAGGAGTAATAGTCTTATCAAATTCTTTTTTTAACTCTACATCTGACTATGATTTTAGGATTACCTAAACTTCTTAGTCAATTAAATGTTGTACTCCGTAGTATATAAAGGTTTGGGTATACCTAAAAATAAAAATCTTAAAAAAATTATTGTAAAATAATGTTTATATATTCAAAAATAAACATTAATTATCTTTTATATTTTTAATATCGTATTATTTTCATTAAAAAAATAAGTAGGAGTTAATTATAGTTTAACATTCATGTCTAATGAAGAAAAGTTATACTTTACTCAATAAATGTAAAATCAACTGTTCTGCTGTTCTTCCAGATGGTCCGCTATGTGTCATAATCCATTTATTTGCAAGTGAGGTTAACTCTTCATCACTATATGTTATTTCAGGATATTCTCTTGCCTTCTTAATTACAATATCAAAGTATTCCTTCATGCTTGGCTTATAATATCCTATTTTTACTCCAAAACGGTCAACCAATGAAAGCTTTTCACGTATTGTATCTGATTTATACATATCACCAGGACTGCCTGATGTTCTTTCATTCCAAGTTTCTTTTATGATATGTCGTCTATTTGATGTTGCATAAATTAGGACATTATCCGGTTTGGTTTCAATACCACCTTCAATCAATGCCTTCAAATACTTATATTCTGTTTCTGACTCTTCAAATGACAGATCATCCATATATAATATAAAACGGTAGTTACGATTTTTTATAAGGCTAATTATATCTGGCAAATACTGTGTTTCATGCTTATATACTTCAATCATACGAAGTCCCTTATCATAGTACTGGTTTAGGATGGCTTTTATGCTGGTGGATTTTCCAGTTCCGGCATCACCATATAACAACACATTATTTGCTCCTCTTCCATTGACAAAGCTTTCAGTATTCTCGATAAGCTTATTCTTCTGCATATCATATCCTATAAGATCATCTAATACCACGTCATCAAGTGAAGTAATTGGAGTCAATAGTTTATCCGTATTGGGTGTTAGTTTAAATGCACGATTCAATCCCAGATCTCCCACTCCATAATGTTTATAGAATGATGTTATAATATCATAGAACTCATCAATACTTTCACATCTTTCAATCTTATCGCTAAGTTCTATTACCTTGTAGCTTACATCATTATTATAGACCTGCTTATCTTTGATTATTGCAGTGTATGATTGAAGTTGACTAAAACAGTTAATATCCAAGTCCTCTTCAATCAGACTGAAATCGTAATCAAAGAGCTTCTTAAAGATATTCAAGTCATTCTTTACAAATTCATTCACACTGCCATTATTTGTTCCAACCTTTTCACTAACCAGTGTGAATGGATTTTCTTCCGTTGCAAGAATATATGCCAAATAATTATGCCATAGATTTTTATTAAATCCATAGTCTGTTGCAATGTTTAATAAGTTATGTATCTGTTGATATATTGCAGATATCAAGCTTTCCTTTTGATAATTGTTATTTTCATATTCTCTAAATATGTCTGATAAATTAGTTAATATGTGGTTCTTGTCATTTCTATATATTATTAGTTGACTTGTCAGATGATGCATATTTTTTCTCCTATATAAAATGCTTTTTTTTATTTAAAGAATAAGCCTTTTTTTTTGAATGTTATCTTGGCTTTAAAAAAAAGAGTTGAATGGAAGTTATGATGTTTCTTATTCAAATTCAATAGTGCTTGGTGGTTTGTTACTTAATGATAGGGAGACATGTGTTATTTCAGGTACTTTTGCAGTGATTTCCTGTGATACATTATGTAGGAAGTCCCATGGAAGATCAGGTACATTTGCAGTCATTGCATCAAATGACTGTACCATTCTTATAACAACTAGATATCCAAAGTCTCTCTGGTCACCTTTTACACCAGTTACCTTGCTGTTTGTGAGAACTACAAAGTATTGCCATAAGTCTTTGTCAAGACCTTCCTCTTCAACAAATTTATTAAGTATTGCATTTGCTTCTCGACATATTTCAAGCTTTTCTTTAGTTATATCTCCAAGTACTCTTACTGCAAGTCCTGGTCCTGGGAATGGTTGTCTATGTACTATTGTATCTGGAAGTCCTAAGGCTGTTCCCACTTCCCGTACTTCATCCTTGTATAATTCACGTAACGGTTCGATTATGTCAAGCACTAATCCATCAGGTAGGGTTAGATTATGGTGTGATTTGATGTTTCCTTCACTTTCAATCCAATCTGGTGCAATTGTTCCCTGAAGTAAGTATTTTGCCCCTGACTTCTTAGCTTCCCTTTCAAAGACTTCTATAAATTTATGTCCTATTATTTCACGTTTCTTCTCAGGATCAGTTATTCCCTCAAGTGCTTCTATAAATTCATCTTCTGCATTTACCAACTTGAAGTTAAGCCTGTCCTTAAAGGTTTCTTCCACTTCTTTTGCTTCATTCTTTCTAAGAAGTCCATGATCTACAAAGATAGCTTCAAGCTGATTGCCTATTGCTTTACTTGCAAGTACACTGGCTACACTACTGTCTACTCCACCAGATAATGCAATTATTACTTTTTCATCTTGAACTTCGTCTTTTATGCTTGCTACAGCTTCATCTATAAATTTATCAGTATCCATCATCATATTTATTCACACTCTCTCTTTTTTGAACATTCAATATTCTTTACATATCTTATAGAAGTTCTCAAATATCTCTCCACCTTGTGGTGTGTGTTGAACTTCAGGGTGAAATTGTATTCCATATATAGGTTTATCTTTATGTTTTATTGCCTCAATAGAACATTTATCAGAATCTGCAATAATGTCAAAGCAGTCAGGCAATGTAACAACTTCATCCTTATGAGATGCCCATACCTTAACAGAATCGCCCATTTGATCAAAAAGACCTGCACTTTCTATTATGTTGATGTCAATCTGTGCATAACTTTCAATCTCCGCAGATTCAGTTTGTCCACCAAAACAACTTGCAATAAGCTGATGACCTAAACAGATTCCTAATATTGGAACATCCATATTTTCTATAATTTCCTTACAATTACCAATACGTTCTATTGATGGCCCACCACCTAAAATTATTCCTTCTGGTTCTAATTCTTTTAATTGTTCTAATGATGTAGTATTAGGCAGTAGTTTATTATCAATACCAAGATAACTTAATGTTCTTGATATTCTATGATTATATTGTCCAAAATTATTAATAATAATAATACTCATAATAAATTCCCATATCCCTTTTAAAATTAGTAATACAATAAAATTAATTTTTCTTCAAAAATAATATTTAATAATTTGTTATATATTACTTTAATCTATATATAATATTATGGTAACAAATGATATATTAATTCTTGTAATAAGTTTAGTTGTAGCTATAATACTAACTTGGTTATTCTTTAAATTTTTACTTCCAATAATTGTATTTGTGATAATAGCAATCTTCGTATATACATTTATCACGAAGTGGAATAATGAACGTAAATATCAATATTAACTTGATAATATATTAATATAGAATAAACAAGGAATGTGGGTTATGATTGATTTGAATTTGGAAGAAGATACTACATATGAAGTATTAGTAACAACCATTAATTCTGATAATTCAGTAAATACAAAGCCATTTGGGATGAAGTTTAAGGAAGATAATGTTATTCTTAACCTCTATTCCAATACAACACTTAAAAATATAATGGACAATCATGAATTCTATATACAATTAACATCCAATCCATTATTGTTTACTAAAGCATTGCTTAATAGGTTAGAAACAGATGATTATGTTGATAAATTCCTTCTTAAGGATGCAAATCATTTATTGAAACTAGAACCAATGGATTATCATGTGATAATAAAGGATGATTTATATTCAACAGTAAAAATAACCAGGATATCTTCAAGAATTACCTCAACACAGTCTATAAACCAATCAATTATTACAATTAACAGGGCAACAAATAGGATAATAGAACTTTTAGTTAAACTCTCAAGAATACATCTTATGGATAAAAAACAATTAAACAACTTTAAAGAGGAAGTGAATCATTCATCAAGGTTCATAATAAAAGAAGGTAATGAAACACATATCAAGTCTTTAACCTTAATAAAACAAGAAATAAATAAAAAGGAATAATGCTATGGATTGCATTATTCTATATCTGCTATTTTTTTTAGTCTTCATGTAGGATGACATCTATCATTTTGTCATTATCCACATCAAACAATCCCTTATCAGTAACTTTTAATGATGGAACTACTGGAAGTGCCATAAAGGATAATGTGCTGAAGGGATTGACTAGGGGACATCCCATATCATTTACAAAATCATTAAGTTTTTGGGATGTTGTAGCAACACTTAATGCTGATTTATTGCTCATAAGACCTGCAATTGGTAATGCTAAATTGATGCTGTCCCTATTGGATGTTGCTGCAAGACCACCATTGTTGCTTATAACTTTGTTTGTAACATCAGCCATATATTTACTATTAGTACCTACTGTTATGATATTATGGGAATCATGAGCTACACTAGATGCTATTGCACCATTTTTTAATCCAAATCCTCTGATAAATCCATTGAAAATATTATTTCCACCATAACGTTCAACAACACTTACCTTAAGTATGTCATTATACACTGATGGTATGATGTTGCCATGTTCAATATTTAACTTAGCTGTGGTACGGCCTGTAACTATAACATTATCCATTACATCCACAACATTTACCGTAGCACTTTTGCATTCTGGATTGTTGGCTTTAAGATCAAATGCACTTGCTGGCTTGAATGATACATTCATTGTAGTGTCAATAAGCTTTGGATTTGCACGATAAAGAAGTTTCTGTTTTTTGAATATGGTATTACCATTAATAATAACTCTTTTTATATTGAAATCTTCTAAATTATCAATAAATACTAAATCAGCATTCCGTCCTGGTGCAATACATCCTGCATTAATGTTATAATGTTCAGCAGGATTAATAGTAACTAATTTTAATGCATCAAACGGATCCATTCCCAAGTCAACTGCTTTTCGTAAAATTACATCAATATGTCCTTTAATAAGATCATCTGCTTTAAAGTCATCAGTAACAATAAAGTCACATTTTTCTCTTACGAATTCTTCTAACATCTTTGATTCTGATCCTTCCCTGATCATGATTTTCATGCCAAGACGTTTCTTCTCTGCAACTTCCCTACGACTGGTGGCTTCATGTTCTGTTGTAATTCCTGCTCTGATATATTTCTGTAACTTTTTACCAGTCAGCAATGGAGCATGGCCATCTATTGGTTTATTAAGTTTTTTAGCAATATTGATTTTTGCCATAATTTCAGAGTCATTATTTAAAACGCTTTCATAATCCATAACCTCAGACAAGGCTACAAAGTCATCTCTTGATAATAATTCTTCAATGTCATCAATGGTTATCTTTGCACCATTTGTTTCATGAGTTGTGGTCGGTACGCATGAAGGTGCAGTAAAATAAAAGTTAAGTGGTGCTGTCTTAGCATCATCAATCATATATTTTATTCCTTCCATTCCCATAACATTTGCTATTTCATGAGGATCTGTAACAACTGATGTTGTTCCATGTTTTAGAGCGATTTCTGCAAATCTTGATGGTGTGAGCATGGAACTTTCAATATGGATATGAGAATCAATAAATCCTGGAACTATAATGTTATTAAAATCCTTATTTACTTCACGGATTTCACGTATTTTTCCTTTTTCAATATGAATTTCTCCTGGATATATTTCATCTGTAATCACATTTAAAATATTTCCCTTAATATACATTCTTTACATACTCCCTTTTATGATAATTAGATCTAGATTGTATCCAATATTCAATCAGTGTCATCAGTGTATATGTTAATTTACTAGTTTTTTCGCATTTTAAAAAAATAAAAAAGTTTTATCATCCTTGAAATTTCATATACTGTATTTTATTGTAGTCTAATATGGGATTATCTAGTAATTTCATATTTAATATTAATTAATATGATAATAAACAGTTTTAAAATTATCTAGTTTATTATCATGAATAATTATATATAATATATGACTTTTTTAGTATAAAAAATTTTTTTAGTTATTTTTAACAATTTTTATCTTATTATTAGTTCCTTATATTAATCCTATTGTTATGGATGGGATGTATTTTTGATTATTTTTATTTATTTAATGGTATTTCAAGTTTTAGCGAATATGTCTGTTTTATCATAGTAATATATGTTGATGTTGTCTTTTTTGTCATATTCATATTCGAAGAATTCGGTCATTTCCTTGTTCCAATTGTTTAATGATAACCTCTTTTTTATATACCGGGCCTTATCAATGTTATCATATTTTCCATAATATATGATTTTTTTATAGTTTTTATGTCTAATGTAATATTTTTCACCGTATAATTGAATATTCTTATCTCTTTCATGTATGTCTTGGGTAATGCGTTGTATGTGTTTTATAGCTTCTTTATTCCAATTGTTTTTAATGAGGTATTTTTTAACAAGAACTGCTAATTCATATGTGGGGTAATTGCCTATGATTATACGTCTATTGCGTATTTGTTTGCGTAATTTATATTTATTTTTTGATTTTTCTTCAAAGATTATGTTTTTGTATTTGGGAGGAAAAGGGGGTAATTCCTCACGTGTGTATTCATATATCGCTGTTGAATATTCGCTCATCAAATCTTCATTTCCTTCAAATTTAATTATAAGATCCCTTTCTGTCAAGGCCTCTATGATGTCTGTAGTAGTAATGTATGTTGTTCTATTGTATTTTACACAATATCTTCCATTTAAATCATTGTAGGAAATGTGTTTGTAGAATTCTTTTATTGCCTCCTTTTCAATTTCTTCTATTTTTATCTCCTTTTCATAGAATGTTATTATTTTTTTTACAATTGTAGCATATTTCCTGCTTTTATATGCGCCATATGTTTTACCGTCTTTCCTGTTTTTAACAATATATTCTTCCTGTTCATTTTCTTCTATGCAATATCTTTTAAAATGTTCTTCCGGTTTATATCCTGTTGATTTATTCTTAATCCAGTTGTATTTTATTAACAGTTCCTTTTTTGCCAATGCCTCCTCTTTTGTGTCAAATGTACCATAGTCTATGTGTTGTTTGTATATTGTACGTTCAATTTTAAATTTATCATTTACTTTATGGATGTGTGTTAACATAGTTTATCCCTCATCAATTACTTTTTCCAATGTTTTAATAATCTGATTTTCCTTTATTAATTTTATATTAACGTTTTTAAGTTTTTTCAATTGTTTTATTTTTTCAGTTTCATTTTGTTCTTGTTTTTTAGTGTTGTTTATTATGATTAAGGTTATATGTCCCTGTTGTTTTAGCAGTTGTGTCATCTTGTTCATGTTCGCTTTTCTTATTGTTGAGGTGTATGTCTGTGTTATTTTCATATCATTTACCTGATACTGTATATTTTCATCTAATTTTGTTGTAATGATATCATATTTCTTTTCAAACTGTTGAAATATCTCGATTATTGATTCAATATCATTATTTTCATTTATTTTAAGCATCTTCCTTTTCTTACATGATCTTCTACTCCTATCATTCATTTTTTTTCATCTCCTGTAAATGATTATTTTAACAAGTTCTATTGTGTGGTACTTCTATTATAAATATGATTAAATTTACAATCATATTATACTATTATTTATTATATATGTTCTTTATAAAGGAATTGAAGACTCACACGCCCTCTAATACACACGCACTCACACACAGTCACACACCCCCTCCCCCTCCCCTTATTTTTTAGTATAACGAAGTAAAATTATAATTTTTAATACATTTTATTAGAATTTTATCAAAAAATACTTATCAAAACCCCCTCCCCCTCGATTACTTATCAGCTCCTCATTTATTTTATATATCCTTCAAGATTAACTATTAAATAAGGAAAAACATAACAAAAATATTAACATTTTCATCTAAAAAAAATCAAGGAGTGAGAAAAAATGAGCATATTTGATGAAGTAATGGGAAACAACTACACAGTATTCAAAAATCCAGACATATTCACAATAGATTATCTGCCAGAAATAATACAATGCAGAGACAAACAGTTAAGAAGCATACTTATGAACATAAAACCAGTACTGCTAAACAGCAAAACAATAAACACAATACTAATTGGAAATACAAGTACAGGAAAAACAACAGTACTAAAACATGCACTGCGGGAAATAGAAGAACATACAAACATCACAACATGCTACATAAACTGTAACATACAGGACACAGCAAGAAAATGCTACCTGCAAATATACAGAGTACTGTTCGGACATGACTCCCGAAGAAATCTAAGTACTGAAATAATACAGGAAGAAGTAATGAATAAACTAGAAGAAGAATCAATAATACTAGCCATAGATGATTTAAACTATCTAAGCAAAAATGATGCAAACAAAATAATAAATGACTTCTTTAGGGCAAATGAATTCTATCATTCAAACATGGCACTGATAGTAACAATAAACAATGAAACATTCAAATATTGTCTGGAAAAAAATGCACAAAGCATACTCCTAGGTCATGAAATAGAATTTAATGATTATACAGAAGAAGAAATCTACACAATACTAAAATATAGATGTGAATTGGGTTTTAAAGAAGGAGTAATATCAGACAGTCAGATAAAGAAAATCAGTCATCATTCAGCAAAATATGGAAACATAAGAAAGGGATTGACAATAATATATATGTTGGCTCAGGAAGTAGATTCAGAAAACAGGACAAAAATAGAGGATGAAGACATAATAAAACACATTGTGCTACTTGATTAAGCTAGGGGGGGGTAATTGTTAATATATGTACTTTCAATTGAATCATATTATGAAAAAGAATAATATTAAAGAAGTCTTAGAAATTATAATAACTTTCTAAGCTTAAATAATCTTCTAGGAGAAACCTTAAGCATGGCTTTAATAAGAGATTTTGTGGATAATGTTGTAATGTTGGATTTTGCTAATGCACCTACATATGCATTGAAATCATCATCATCCAACTCATCATATAAAAAGTCGCGAAGTGTTATGTATTTTCTAAACTTCTTAGCTATATTCTCTTCTATATAATCATCATACTCTTGAAGTTTGTTCTTACTGCAGTCATTATCATTAATGGCCTTTGCTGCAACACGGCCGGCTATCATACCACTTTCCAGTGCTGTGTCAATACCACCACCAGTAATTGGACTTACACAACCTGCAGCATCACCTACAAGCATAAAATTATCATCAATTATAGTATCAAACACACCACAATATGGATTTCCACCAACATTCAATTCAACAATTTCACCATCACATGTCTGATCGCATTGCTTTATAAATTCATCAAGACATTCAACAGCACTCTTATCAGTCTTTACATTGGAAATATCAAGACCTACATTGGCAGTATCATATCCCTTAGGGAAAATCCATGCATAACCACCGGGTGCAACGCTGCCAAAGAAGAATTGAATGGCCTTATTATTTATCATATTTAGGTTGGTCATCTCATATTGAGCACCAGATTCCATCTCTGGAAGAGGAACCTTTGTATTGATACCTGCCCAACTACTAATACGACCTTCAGGACCATCTGCACCAATAACAATCCTTGCCTTTATAGTATCATATTCATCATAGAAGCTTTTGATACTGACGATAAATCCATCATCACATCGACTCATTGATGTTGCCTCGGTTCTTAACATAACTTCAGAACCTGCACGAATAGCATCCATTGCAACATGTTTATCAAAGACCTTACGCTCTAATACAATACCTGTTGCAGGTGTTTCCAAGTTTTCTGATGTGAACGATGCCCTATTGCCATCGGGAGATATTATTATTGCTCCATCAATATGACGTGCAATACATCTGTCTTCTATTTCCAATTCAACTTTTTCAAGAACGCCATCCATAATACCTTCAGCACAACGTTTAGGAGTACCAATTTCAGCCTTTTTGTCAATCAATAATGTTTTAGCACCATTTTTACTAGCTTCACGTGCAGCCATGGAACCTGCAGGGCCTGCACCTATGACTAAAACATCAACTTCTTTAATATTACTCATATAAAATCATCCTATTCAAAATAATTCATATAATGAATCATAACATTACTATATATTTATGAAATTTTTTATGTATAAAATTTATCCTAAAAATTGAATACTATTTCATCTTGAATATGATTAAATATTTTAATTTGGTTAATCTTAATTTAATTATTGATATTCAGGGTGATTTTTTTGGCTAAAAGTAAGAGTCTCTGGGCAAGAGGCATAACCAAGTTTTACATGTTATTATATCTTTCAGTAATTTCAGTTATATTCATTATGCCTATTATAATGTTAATAATTGGAATAGGCAATGTTACTTTGCTTGGCGCTAATCTTTATTTCTTTGAAGTTAACCTATTTTTTGCATTAGTGCTAATGATTTATACATATGTCACACGTTATATGAATAAAAACTGGAAGATTTACATTTACTACTTCATACTGTCCTTAGCATATCTTTTAATTACAATGATTGTCATGATGATTTAGGGATAATTATGTGAAGTAAGAATGGGGAACTTTAAATATGAGTAATACAAATAAATATGGATAGTAATAATTATGGATGAAATAAAGATAAAAAACATAAAAGTAGAATATGACTATGACTACAGAGAAGTTAAATACATAAGATACTATCTGGAAGAAGGTAAACTATTTGTGGTAATACCTAACTCATATAATGGTTCGGTTAAGGATTGTATTCTTGAAAAAGAACAATGGATATACCGAAACGTAATACAATACAGATATCCTGTCTATAAACTTTTTGATGAAGATTATCCTGCAAAGCCCATAAAAATAAATGATAAACAACTATACTTTGCCGTAGAATACAAGAAAGTAAAATATGTAAAATACAAAATGTACCAGGGACGACTAGAACTAGTAATACCATTACACAACAATACAACTATAGAAGAACATATAAACAATAAAAAACGATGGATATACAAGAAAATAATAGAATACGAAAAATATGAAGAAAAATATGAAAAAAGAACAAAAGACAAACAACTAATAAACAGAACAACACAAGAATTCAAACAGATATGCAACAACTACTTTGAAAAATATCAGAAACAACTAAATGTAAAAGCAAACCGCATACAATACAGGACAATGACAAGAAAATGGGGAAGTTGCAGCAGCAAACGAAACATAACAATATCAAAACACCTTCAGTATATGCCGGAGAAACTAATCGCCTACATAATATATCATGAACTAGCACACATAATAATCATGGCACACAACGATGAATTCTTTAAAATAATAAAAAAGGAATTTCCAAACTATAATGAATTGGACAAGCAACTGGAAGACTACCATTATCTAATGACAAAAAACAATCAATAAACTAAAAAACATAACTTTACATCAACTTTCTCATGTTTTTATCCTTTTTTTGGACTTTTCATATAAATATATTAATTTCCTATTTGAATATAACTTAAATTTCTCTTTTTATCCTCTTGGATTATTAAAAAAAGACTATTTCTATATTTATATTGGGCTATTTAATTAATTTGGAGCAGAATATTAAACACTTTTTATGGATATGTCTTGTTTTCATTTATAAATCACATCTTCAAATTTCAAAATTTTTTAACTTAATTCAAAAATTATTAAATAGAAAAAATAACATATAATTTATCATATTAACTTTAATTTATTCTGTAAAAAATAATCGGTAAAGTATATTATAAGAATATTTTTTTATGTGATAAGTTGATATGATAAAAAATGGAGTTTTAAAAATATGAATAAAAGTTATAAACTCATGTTTTTATTAGCTTCTTTAACAATATTGCTTGTGGGAATATCAGCAATATCTGCTGTAGATTCAACAAGTAATGCGACAGTAGAACAAGTAACTGCTACACACACATCAATAGAAAGTCAAGTAGCAGATACATATGATACTTCAAATGAAGATAATAAGAACATCAAAACAATAGAAAAAAGCAGTAAAAATACAAAAACAGAACCTGAAACAAGCATAGACTACTATGTATCTGACTCACAAGGTTCAGATGACAATGATGGTTCACAGGAAACACCATTTAAAACAATAGGTGCAGCAATAGATAAAACAACAGCAGACAATGTATATAACATATACATTAAGGAAGGAACCTATAAGGGTGTTGGAAACACAAACCTCACAGTAAACGGTAATTACTCAGTTAACTTCATTGGGGATGGAGTGGATAAAACCATTATAGATGGTCAATTAGAATACACAATCAACCCTAATCCTGGATGGACATGGGGCAGTAGCCAGACATGGTATCCATGGGTTAACTGTAGTGGTAACTGGTTTATGAACATAACTGCAGGTAACGGATTATTTGAATTATCCAACTTTAAGGTGCAGAACTGTTACTCATCAAGTGGAAGCAGTATCGCAGCATGTTACTCTGCTACAATAGACAATTATGCAAACCTTAAGGCAACAAACTTGTACTTCTATCATAATGCTGCAGGTTGTGGTGCAGGAATCAGAAACGGTTATAAAAACTTCAATCCAAATGCACAGTTATATGTGGATAATTGTACCTTTGACAGTAACCTTAAATCAACATCAACAGGTAACTTTGGAGCAGCAATATACAACAATGCTACAGCAATAATAAACAATTCATTTGTAATGGACAACATAGCCCGTTGGGGTAGTGTAACTACTGATAAGACAATGTATGTATACAACACGTACTTTGCACGTAATATTGGATATGATGGTACAAGTACATATAAGAATGGTCCATCAATATATGCCAACACAGGAAATGCTGACTTCTTGGTTTCATATGATACTGAAGGATTATTATTACATGTGGAAAACTGTACATTTGAAGACAACGAACACGTTGATATAACATATGGTAAAGTAAATTCCAGAATAATCAACAATGTATTTAATCATTCAACCGGTATATACATTACATCAGGTGCTAAAGAGAATTACACTCAAGTAATAGCAAACAACCAGTTTATTGACATGCAGCCATCAACCCTCACAACTTCAATGAGTTCAACAACTAAACCTTCATGGGGAGTATACAATTTAGGTAGTGTTCAGCTACTAATTGAAAACAACACAATTGATGTGCCTGATGATGTGTATGGATATGGTATTTACACTGCAAACAATGCAACCATCAGAAATAACACACTAAACAACAATATTCACATCACAGGAAAAAATAATACGATAGAAAACAACTTTGTAAACACAACGAAGGATTTTGCTGTCCAAGGTACAAATGCCGCTACAAACAATACCATCATAAACAATACATTATATGCTAATAGTGCAGATAGTGATTTTTCAGTAAGTGTAAATGCAAATAATATAGTGGCAGATAATTTACCTAAAGTAGAAACATATAATATTACTGATGAAACATATTCACAATTCTTTGATGAAAATGGTGTTGAAATAGCAGATAAATTCCAATCCGGAAGTAAAATAAATCTTATTGATGAATTTAACAATAAGAATTTCATATTCAATACAGGTAAATTAACTGTTGTAGGAGTAAATGCTATTTTAAACAATGCTTCAATTTCAATAATTGGTGATGCAAAGATATTACTGGATAATGTAACAATAAATAATGTGAATGTATCCAATGAATATGCAGTATTATTTAACTCTTCTGTTCCAGCCCAAATGGCAAGAAGTAAAATAATAATTGATACAGACAACAAAATCAATGCCATAATTTTGGCAAGTGATTCCAATAAATTATCAAATGTATCAGTAACAGTCAATGCAAAAGATGTTGCATCTCAATGGATTGAAGTAGATGGGGCATGGGTTGGTCTTGGAAATACCATAGGTATAGCTGTAAGATCATCAGATAACTACATAAATCTTACAAACGTAACAATAAGAGCAAAGGATAATTCAGAAGTATACAGTAGTGTATATGGTATTGACATACAGTCTGGAAATCCAAACATAGTCTTAAGTGGAAACACATTATACAATGTAAGAATAAATGCTTCAAGTGTGAATACTGGATATTCATATGGGGTAAACGCTATAGGTGTAACTGATACTTCTTCCTCAATGGTGTGGATTAACACAACAAGTGACAACTATGCATGTGGACTGCAATTATCAGGACAATCCTCAGATAACCAGCTAGCAGGATACATTTACTCAACAAGTAACGACACAGCATACGGTGCATATGTAAGCAATATGGGAGGAGCAGGACTAAACAACAACAACCTATCCAAATTATACTTACAGGACATCAATGGTGCAAACGCTGTAGGATTCCAAGTTGAAGGAGTAAATGGAACACTAATAGGAAATGCAACATTCACAATGAACGGTAAACAAAACACATTAGTAAATGTTTCAAATTCCAACAACACGGTACTATATGCAATAAACTACAACAACAAAGCAGATGACAATGAAAACTCAACACTTGTAATAGCAAATAATGTAAATGGAATAAACCTTTATCTAAACAGTTGGAATACTACAGCAGGTAAAGGAATAATACTGGAAAATGCATCAGGCATCAACATATCCAACAACTACTTCAACCTATACAATGCAATAGGAGGAAACGATGCAATAGTAACAGACAGTACCGATGCAATACTCGTAAACAACACTCCAACAATAAATGTAATTACAGAAGAAAACTATTCCAACTTCTTTGATGAAAATGGAGTACTAAAAGAAGAAATAACCGCAAGTATCTTATCAATAGGTTCAGACATAACAGGCAAAGACATGATATTCAACAGGGAAGTAAACCTTTACAACTCAGGTGACTATGTACTCTACAACACAACATTAGTATTTACAGGTACATGGGAATCAGGAGTATATGCAAGTCCTAAATCCAATCTTTCAGGATTAATAATAGATAACGTTGACAAAGCAGCTATAGTAACAGACTTAAACAACGACTACCAATACAACCTATTTATTAACGACACTAAAATCACAGTAACCGGTGACAATGCAGTAGCAGTAAACAGTACACAAACTGCAGGTACAAGTCATGTATATCTCTTATTAAACAGAGACAACATTACAGTAACTGGTAAAAATGCAACAGCAGTAATATTTGTAGGAAACCAGACAGCTGCTACAAATGTAAATGGTGTAGCAGAAATCAGAAACTGTACAATAGATGTAACAGCAGAAGATACATCAATAGTATATGATGCACAGAAAGAAAACATATACTTCTCATACAACAGAATCACACAAAATGCAACCAATGCATACACAATAAAAGGAGAAAACTATGGAATGGACAACTGGCAATACAACAACATCACAATAACAGCAGACAATGCAGTAGCATTCAAAGCAGAAAACAAAGTAAACACATATTCTGAATATGTAAGATACAACAACATAAACATAACATCTCAAAATCCTACAACAGCAGTGGACATTACTAATTCACAGAGAGTAACATTCAACTACAACAATGTAACCGTAACATCAGACAATGACCAAACACCAGTAGTACAATTAACTGGAACATCCACATCAGTAACAAACAACTTCATAGCAGCAAACGACCTTTACGGTAATGATGCAGCAACAGCAGCTTCTGTATCAAACAACAGGCCTATTGATACAACAATAACAGCACAAGCAACAGAAGTTGCAGCAGGAGAAAACACAACAGTAACAGGTCAAGTAAAAGCAGGAACAACAGCATTAGCAGACACAACAATAACAATAACCTGTGGTGATGAAACAGTTGAAGCAGTTACAGAATCTGATGGATCATTTACAGCTTCAATAAGAACAAAATCAAATGAAATAACAATATCTTCACCATTAACATACGCTGGAAAACCAGCAACAGAAACAATAACAGTCAAAACATTAAAACCTAATACTGAAATCATAATAGAACCATCAACTTTAACGGCAGGTGAAACAACAACAATCAAAGCAACAGTCAAGGCAAGTGATGATTCAGTAGTAAATGCAGGTAAAGTATCATTCAAAGTAAATGGTAAACTATTAAAAGATGAAAACGGTAAAGTAATCTATGCTAAAGTAGTTGATGGTGTGGCAACTGTTGAATATACTGCACCTGAAAGTATGGAAGGCAAAGACATAAACATCACTGCAATCTACTCTGGAAGTACAAAATACAACAAAACAACTGAAACTGTTAATGTATCAGTTACAAGTGCAACACCAACACCAGAATCAACATTCACAACAGAAAACATGACTGCAAAAGCAGGAGAAAGTATCACTCTTACAGCTACAATTACTGGTGGAGAAAATCAAATCAACACTGGAAAAGTAGTATTTAAGATAAATGGTAAAACAGTTAAAGATGAAAATGGTAAAGTAATCTATGCAAAAGTAGTAAATGGTATAGCTACTGTAGAATATACATTACCTGCTAATATGAAAGCTCAAAACTACAATATTACAGCTGTTTTATTAGTACCAAATCAAGAAAAACTTGAAGCTAATGCAGTTCTAACAGTCAATAAATAAATGGGATTTAACTTTCTCATTTATTCATCTTTTTTTCAAATTTTTTTTTTCTCAATTTTAATAAACATAAATTTTAAAAATATAATTTAACAAAAAAAGCATAATATACTATAAATTCAGTAATTAAGTTATATGGGGAAGAAAGGTAAATTAAGGAGTGATATAAATAACACGTCCTTTGTCTTGGTTGTTTTATC
This sequence comes from Methanosphaera stadtmanae, assembly GCA_015062825.1. Classification (GTDB taxonomy): domain Archaea; phylum Methanobacteriota; class Methanobacteria; order Methanobacteriales; family Methanobacteriaceae; genus Methanosphaera; species Methanosphaera stadtmanae_A. Next base: position 12,828 of record SUTR01000020.1, on the reverse strand, counting down.
TGTTTTCAAGAACATCTTCTTTTTTACTTGAATGGGTAAATGGTATTTTAAGACCCATATCCAGTTTTTTGTCTATTCTTTTCTGATTTTTCTTTTTCTTATTTGCAGATAATTTTCTTAACATTTCAAGACCAAATTTACCTTCATTAGTCTCGGTTAATTCTAATATTCCATTGTCAATTGCATCATTTATCAGATTGGTTCCCTTGTTTGTTCTTTTTATGATGGTAGACCATCCATCTTTTGCACCAACAGATCCACAGGAAAAATCAGATAATTCTGCAACATAATCAAGACAGTAGTTACATCCTGATTGTTCATATCCATGTGTTTCCTTGATTGGTATAGCAAATGGTTCTTCAGCGTTAGTGTGTTTGATGAATAGTTTGCCTTTGCTAATGTTCATCTTGGTAACCTGTGCTGGGGTGGTACCTGCCCTATCACAGATGAATGTTTTAAGGGATTCGTATGGGAAGTTTTCCATACAGTATATTCCAATGCTTAATGCTATTTTATCAGTAACGTTTCTTACACCCATAGGGTATGCTTGCATCTTACGTATTCCCATAACTTGACATGGTGTTCCGATGGTTGCAATCTTTTCAAGTCCATATGATCTTGTTGCTTCCTTTATCAATGCAATGTTTGGACACATTGTATAACGGGTACCTGCAGCCTTCAATATTTCCTTCTTGGTAGTTGCTATTTTAGGCTCTGCAGTCCAAGGTTCATCTCCTTCACCTGCAACTATGGTTCCATCTATAATATTTTCTTCCAATGCATATATTAGCATTGCTGATACAATACCACCATCTTGGGATTTGCCCCTTATTTTTTTATCCTTTGCTCTTGCAGTAATAATTTCCTGATATGGTCCTAGAACTGAATCTTCTATCATAGACTTATTCCTCCATCAATTCCATTTCCTTTTTAATTTCATCTATTGGCCACCAGCTACGTGTGCATTGATAATAGCATAATCCGCATTTTACACATCTGTCACAGTTGAAGTTTGGTCTTCCATTTTTCATGGTCATTGCCCTTGTTGGACATGCTGCTGCACAGGCTCCACATCCAATACATATTGATTGGTTGATTATCTTCTTCTGAAGATCACATCCACATGCTTCTTCATTCTTTGCAAAGTCCATGAATGGACTAAGGTAATTCATATCATTGTTTATTGCAGCAAGCAATACTTTTTTAATTATCTGTGGTGATGGTGGACATCCTGGTATTGCCAGATCTACCTTTACTAAGTGTTGTAATGCTAAAAATGATGAATGTTGGGGTTGTGCCTGTTGTCCTCCTTTGGCATATACTGTAAATCCTCCTGTTGCAGCACATGAACCTAATGCTACAAGTAGTTTGGATTTTTCTCTTGCCTCTTTAAGTTCCTTTATTGAATGTTCATCCTCAAGACATACTGATCCTTCAATAAGTACCAGGTCCATCTTTGGCATGTCCCAACAGTCTACTAATGTCTGTCCATATACAATATCCACGGCATTTAGCAGGTCTGCAAAATCATCATAGTTTTCAGAAAAACTCATCAAATCTCCAGTACATCCTGATAAGTGAATATAACCTATTTTCAATTTCTTGTTATTTGATGTTATATTGCTAGGTGCACTTTCATTTTTTGAATCGTTTTGTATCATGTTTTTTAGTTTATCAAACATGTAAAATCACCTTTTTTTTAGTTAAAATTCTCCTTATATGTTGTGTATAATCATTCCATTAATCCTAGCAGCACTGTACTTACCTTCTTTATGGTAGAGGGTATGCTGTCTTTTACAGCATCACTAAGTCCTATCTCCATATCTATTGGCACATTTTCTGGTTGACATGCAACTATCTTGATGTTAACCTTATCCTTCAGGTCATGCAATGGATATGTAGCTGATATTCCATGAACATCCATGTATCTTTCACTTTCAAGCACGTCTTCAATGTCTAAAACATCTATTTGGCCAGGCTTTTTATTCATATCTGCAATGTCTATTATTATAATGTTTCTCCATTTATCCTCGGGTAATGTGAATATGTAATGGGGCGCACTTGTTGCACCGTCTATTAATATGGTATCTCCAGGAAATGTGATGTTGTTGTCTTTCATGTACTTGATTACTTCAGGACCAAATCCATCATCGCCAAATAGTATGTTTCCACAGCCTACTATAAGATTTTCATGATTATATGACATTTGTATTACCTATAATTGTATCATTTCATCTTTTAATACTTCTTTGGAATCATCATCTTTAACTATCATATGGGTAGCACAGGATAGACATGGATCATATGCTCTTATAACGTGTGGTGCATATTCATGGTGTGTTCCTTCCGTAGCAATTCCCATTGTTGGTATATTCCATGTTGTTGGAACGATAGCTCTGTAATCACTGATATATCCTTCAGATGATATTTTGGCCATGTGTACATTTGTTCCACGTGGTCCTTCTATTACTCCTATACCAAGACGATCTGTTCCTTCAAGTGTATATTTTGCCATTACTTGTGCTGATGGATCAAGTTTGTCTATAAGTTCAAGGATTCTTTCAGCAGCATTTATCATTTCTTCTGCTCGTGCAAGGTGCTGTGCTTTAACACCTTTTTGTCCAAATTTACGGAATTTTGCTGCACGGGCTCGAGGACCTGTTTCTACACAGTCTCCATTGTATAATGGTATTTGTGAACAGGCTCTTTCGCCTATTGTGTCATCATCATACCATGATGTAGGAAGTATTTCTTCTATTTTTGTAAGTTCAAGGTTGTTACGTTCACCATAGGTATTGCTTGTTGCAAATACTTCCTTGTCATGAACTCCCAGATTTTCTGGAAACTCTTTGTCTTCTACGAGTCCTGCTATTTGTTCTACATGACTTTCAAGTAAGTTGCTAAGTCCCTGTATTCTTGTTTTTATTTTGTTGACACTATTTTTTGTAAGGTTATGTGCCATTCCGCCAATTCTTATGTCTGATGGATGTATTCCTTCTCCTCCCACTACATCTTCAACATATTGTGCTTGTTTTCTTATCTTTGACACATTTCTTACTACATTGTCATATTCTGCTTCTGGCACGAAGTCTGGTGCTATTAAAAATTGATGTATTGCATGGCTATTTATTATATGTGCATTTAAACATATTTCTCTAAGAATCTTTCCTGCCTTTGGAACATCTATTTTTAATGAATCATCAATTGCTTCAACTGATGATAATGTATGTGTTACGGGACATACTCCACAGATTCTCTGTACCAGTACTGGTGCTGTTTCAGGTCTTTTTCCGATAACCATCTTTTCAATTCCACGTACTGGTGTAATACTGAAATAACGTCCTGTGGTCACGATTCCTTCATCATCAACTTCCATTGATAATTCTGCATGTCCTTCCTGACGACTTGTTGGGCTTATTACAATAGTTTCGCTCATTAAATCACCTACATGTTTTGATAAATATTCTTTTAAAAATATAATATTCTCCTACTAAGTATTATGTTAATGGTTATTAATAAACTCTTTATTTATTGAAAAGTTATTCAAATTAAATATAGATTATGTTTTTAAGCATTTTTGATGTGTATTTTTTATACTATTGCCTTGATTATTGTAACACTCTTTTTATTAATTGTTAATGATTTTTATATTTATTGTGTTTAATTGTTAATGATTGTTATTATATTTTATATTATGGTATTTATGTTGATTCATGTTTTTAATTTAGCTTATTTTCCGAAATTTTGATTAATTTCAATAACACTTTCAGCCACTTCCAAACTTCTGACATAATAATATTTGGGAAAAACATTATTTTTTTCCGTGATTAAAAAAACACAATAGGTGGAATTTTATTGAAAAACGTATTAAAAGAAAAAATATTAACCAAAAAAACAACTGAAAATAATGAAAAATGGGAAATAATTGAAGATAATAATTGGAATCCAGAAATAGGTGATCATATAGAGGGAAAAATAATCTCTATAAGAAATATGAAGATAGGAGAATATGAAACATACATCTACATAATAGAATCAGATGATGGAAATCATACTAGAGTATGGGGATGTACATATCTAAACCAGTTAATGGAGGAAATCATACTTGGTGACTATATTAGAATAACCTACAACGGATCAAAACAGACAAACAATGGACATAAAATGAAATTATTTAATCTGGAAAGGAGGATAAATGATGAATAAAAAGGAAATATTTTGGAATCCAAAAGAGGATGAAGTCATAGAGGGGGTGGTTGTTGCAAAACTGGAGGACATAGGAAAATATTCAAGCAACCTATACAAAATAGAAACGAGTGATGAAATCTATATAATATGGGGCAGCTATCAGATGGATTCATTATTTGAATTGGTCTCCTGTGGTGATTTGGTATCGTTAAGATATGTTGGGATGGAGAAGACAAAAAATCATCAGATGAAAAAATATGAACTTGAAATACTATAAACAAAAGGCAATATATGAAAGATTTACTTAATCAAATACAACAACAATTACAAAAAGGTAATAATATTCTAGTCTACAAACAAGAATTATATAAGCTGTATGAAAAAAGAGACAAATCATTTAAGGCAGTCTATATATCCACACCAAAAAAAGGTAAAACTGCAATAGAGAATATAATAAAACAAGTAGACTCAGAATATATTACTAAAAATAAAACAATAAGCAAACTAATAGAAGAAATACTGGAAAAAACAAAAGATGAACAGATAATAATATACATAAACTACTTTGAACAATTATCACAAAGAGAACTTGTCTATTATAAGGAATTGGAATCATCAAACAATATAAAAATAGTCGCAAACATACAAGAAGATCGAAAATTCATTGATGAAGAATTTCTTAAAAAATTCGTATTGCTAAATGATGAATACAACGACAACAGGATACAAAGCATCAACATAACATACACAATACTCTTTATAATGGCAATACTGGTATTTCTACTATTCTTAAGACTACAACTGAGCATGATAGGATACATCGTAAGTGCATTATGGTTCAGCTTCCTGATGTACAGAACATTCTACTACATAACAAAATAGGAGATGCTATGACAAAAATAAACGAAGTGTTAACATCCATAATATTATATTCATTAATATCATACATACTACAACTACCTTACTTCTATTATGGGCTGCTGTTTACAATAATTGGAACACAAATAAATCTATTACTACCAAAAAACTACAAGCACACGATACTATTGTACATACCACTAATAATATTTACAAATACATATCCGGCAATTACAATACCTCTGATGATAGGATATGCATCCAGCATATTCATAAGCCTTCTTTCAAAGAATGGATGTAAATTGCTTTATCCATTGAAGGACAATACATTTACAGGACCTGCAAACTACTTGGAAAACGATACAAAAAAGGACTATGCAGCAACAACATTTCTACTTGTACTTATGATAGTAACAATAGTACTATCAACAAATGGATGTGAAATAATAGATACAATAAGCCAAGAAAACGACTTGTCAAGTTATATCAACTCAAACAATACAATAGATAACAATCATTCAACAGATTATGTGCAATACATAAATATTGATGCAGAAAAATGTTGGAATATGAACATAACAACAACAAGCAATAATAACACTACAACAACGATAATAAAGGAATATAATAATAATTAAGATGGTTAAAAGTGGGACTTAACATAAAAAAGTTTAAAAAAAAGTTAAAGATAAAAATGATTAATCATTCATTTTTATCATTTAATTGCTTGATGATAAGATTTGTATTTGCAGATACTAGACAGTTAGAATCAACATCATTATATACTACACAACCTGCATTGATTAAAGTACCATTACCAATCTTCACACCTGGATTGAAGCTAGTGTTAATACCCGTCTTTACGCCATCACCAAAGATAGCACCAAGCTTTCTAAGACCAGAATCTACGCGTTCTCCCTTAACACTTACTTTCACATGTTTATCATCAAAACGTAAGTTTGCAAGGTTAGTTCCAGCACCAAGATTACAGTCAACTCCAATAACAGAATCACCAACATAGGATAGGTGATTTACATTGGTATGATCCATGATGATACTGTTTTTAATCTCCACAGCGTTTCCTACATTAACATCATTACAAAGACAGGTATATGGTCTAAGATATGTGTTTGGTCCAATATCACAGTCATCCCCAATAAATACGGGACCTTGAATGTAACAGCCAGATCTTATAATACTATTTTTACCCAGGTGTAATGGTCCATGTATGGTTACGCCATCTTCAATTTCACCTTCAATACTTTCTTCCATTACTTCAAGGAAGTCATGATTGCTGCTTAACAGTTCCCATGGTCTTCCAACATCCATCCACGGTTCCTGTGAGATTAAACCAAGAATTTCACATCCTTCATTTAATTCAATATCTAATGAATCAGTAATTTCATATTCTCCACGACTTGATAATTCAGTTTTACGAATAGCATCAAATATGATAGTATCAAATAAGTAAATACCAGCATTTGCAAGGTTGCTTGGAGCCTCATCAGCTGAAGGTTTTTCAATAATCTTTTTTATCTGATCATTTTCCATAGAGACAATACCATAATTTGATGGATTGTCAACTTCTATAAGTGTAAGTACTGATTTTACATCATTGCTTTTTCTTGTAGCATATTTTTCAATTAAGTTTCTGATAAGATCATAACTTACAATAATATCTCCATTCAATACTATGAAACTTTCATCAATAAATTCTTCTGCACTGCCAATAGCATGAGCAGTACCTAATTGTCCATCCTGAACGGCATAATTGATATTGACACCAAACTTGCTGCCGTCTTCAAAGTATTCTTCAATAACTTCCCTCTTATATCCAACAACTAATGTAATATCTTTAATACCTGCATCTCTAAGTGCTTCTATATTATATTGAATTAATGGTTTACCACCAGTAATTAGCATGGTTTTTGGTCTTGTTGTGGTTAACGGACGCATCCGTGTACCTTCACCTGCTGTAAGTATAACTGCCTTCATCGAATATTCACCTAAAAATTATATTATAAATATATTTATAACTTAACATATTTAATTTTTAAAGAAAAATGAACTTTAAAAATTTTATTATAAAAAATATGATTTTAATTTATGCTAACCTTCATCTCAATAAGGTATAGGACTATATTAATTTAAATATGATGTAAATTAAAGTTAATACTAATCAATTTAACATCCTTTTTAAAGAGGATGAGGGGATGTGATGAAAATTAGAACGAGAAACATAATATTCATAATGCTGATATTGATGCTATCGGCAGGTTTGCTGTCAGTATCATCTGCATATTATAAAGGAACAGGATTTACCCATAATATTCCAGATAATTACTATGATTCATATTCACAACAGGAAATATTGAATAAATATAATGACACTTACTTAACTGCTGAAGAAACAGCTGTATGTACAAAGGTAGTTGATGGGGATACAATCTATCTAAGCAATGGTAAAAAAGTACGATTTGTAGGAGTTAACACTCCTGAAAAAGGTACTGCTGGATATAAGGCTTCCAAGAATTTTGTGTCAAAGCTATGTTTGAATAAGGAAGTCAGCATTAATGTTGATGATAAGAAATATACTGATAAATATGGCAGAACATTGGCAGTGGTAATAGTTGGTGGTAAAAACTTGAATGAAATGCTGCTTAAAGAGGGACTTGCTGAGGTAATGTATATTCCTCCAAGTGAATTTTCACCATATGTATGGGCAGGAAATAGCACTTCAAGTGCTTCTGCTTCAACAGGCACTTCTTCATCAAATGTTGCAACAGGAAGTGCATCTACTTCAGAGGTGGTGCGTTCAACTTCAGCATCAGATAGCGTATCATCAGGCAGTTATATTGGAAACAGCAACAGTTTTAAATTCCATACAGCAGGGTGTAGTGAAGTAGACAGGATGAGTGATAAGAACAAGGTATATTTCAGCTCTAAATCAGATGCAATCAATAGTGGATATGTGGGATGTAAAAAGTGCAATCCTTAATATGAAATTAAACAGTATTAAAAATGTGAAAAATAAAGTGTTTTAGATGGATAATATCTAAAACAATTCCTTTTTTTATTAAATAATTTTTGGAGATTAAATTGCTTTTATATTATGTTTTCTAGGAAATTACGTGATATTTCTCCTATTCTATTTAGATTTTCCTCAGTTTTTGCTTCTGCTGTTATTCTAACATATGGTTCTGTACCTGATGGTCTGATAAGTACCCAGCTGTCATCATTAAATGATACTCTTACTCCATCTATGCTTAGTATTTCATTAATGTCATCAAATTCATCAGTAAATTTTTCTTCTACAATCTTCATTACTTCTTCTTTCTTGTTGTTAGGGCATGTTATTTTTTCACGTATTGTAGGATAACTTTCTATTGCATCTAACTGTTCGGATAATGGACCGTTGTCCTGCACACATTTAACTATTCTAAGACCTGAAAGTAATCCATCAGGACACATGCAGAAGTCTGGATGGAGCCAGGTTCCACTAGGTTCTCCACCGAATGTAGCGTTGTTTTCATTGATGGATTCTGCTACATGAACGTCACCAACGGGTGTTCTAAGTACTTGTCCTCCAATTTTTTTCATCTGTGTATCAAGACATGCAGATGCATCAACTGTTGTAACAACAGTACCTCCAAATTCCTTTGCCATAATTGTTAATAACTTGTCAAAGTCGGATAATCTTCCTTTTTCATCTACTGCTATCATACGGTCAGCATCACCATCATGTGCTAAGCCTATATCTGCACCTATGACTTTCACTGTTTTCATAAGTTCCTGTAAGTTTGCACTGTTAGGTTCAGGATTACGTCCAGGGAAAAATCCATCAGGTTGTGCATTTAATGTAATGACATTCATACCTGCTCTACGTAGAGCTTCAGGTGAAAGTTTGGATCCTGCTCCACTTGCACAGTCAACAACTACTTTCAATGGTTTTTCAGAATCTATTTTTGATACTTCAATAATTGCATCAATATATTCATCCTTGAATGAACTTATGTCATATTCTTTTCCTAGTTTATCCCAACTTTTCTTATCAAAGTCTTCTTCAAATACCATTTTTTCTATTATTCTTTCCTGTTCTTGTTTATATGCTAGACCATCAGCATTCCACAGTTTTATTCCATTGTATTTTGATGGGTTATGTGATGCGGTAATCATAATTCCTGCATCTGCACCTTTTTTTAGTGTTGCATATCCTACTGTTGGTGTTGGTACCATTCCCAATAGAAGTACGTCACATCCACATTCCTGCAGTCCTGCTGACATTATGTTTTCAAATATTTTACCTGTAGTTCTTGTATCTCTTCCTATAACAACTTTTTTGCCTTCTCCGCCAATATATTTAGCAAGTGCCCTTGCAACATCCAATGCTAATTCTGGTGTTACTTCTTTTTGATATTCTCCACGTATTCCTGATGTTCCAAATAGTTTTGGTATATCCGTACTCATGTATTTTTCTCCTAAAATTATGTTATATTAAAATAATGAAGATTGATTATTTTTTCCTATTATTATATTATTATTTTTATCTTTTTTTTAAATTAAATTTTTAGTTTTTTTTGGAGTTTTGACTAAATGAATATAATTTAATAGGATATTATTTTTGTAAAGTTTTTGCATAAAAAAAGATTAATGGGGAGTTGATGTTGATTATATGATGTTTATGCTCCAAATTTGCTTGTTACATTCATAAGATCTCTTATTATGTACATTACATCTGTACCTCTTATTCGGCAAAGTCCACCTTTTGCTGCTTGTCTTTCACCATATTCTGTAATGTCATCTACACGTAGTCCATCTGCCTTTATAAATACTGGTACTGGGTCTCCACTATGGTCCATTACACCTACTGGTGTGGAGTGGTCTGCTGTTACAAATAGGACAATATCATCAATTTCATATAATTCCTTCATAATGACGGAATCTATTTTTTCTATGAAATCTCTTTTGTCAAATGCTGCTCCATCGTGTCCACATTCATCAGCACCATCTACATTTACTAGCATAAAGTCATAACTGTCATCTTTTGCATATTTTACGATGTAGTCACGTACACTTTCAAGGTCTGTGGTTATTCCTCCGGTTGCACCTGGAATATCTACTATGTCCATTCCTGCAATTTTTGCAATACCCTTGATGATTCCAGTTTCTGCTACACATACTCCTTTAAGGTTATATTTGTCTTCAAATGCTTCTACAGATGGTACTTCTCCTCCACCTCTAGGTAGAACTATGTTTGCAGGATTTTTACCTTCTTCTATTCTTTTAAGATTTACTGGGTGTTCTTTAAGCATTTCATATGATTGTTCTACGAATTTATTTACTAACTCTGCAGTGTATTTTGCTTCTTCAGAATCATCTGTTGCTGTAACTGTTTTTGGCTTGTTACCTTCATGTTTTGGATCTGCATCGGTTATCTTATCAGATAATCCTTCTCCTCTAAGTACAAGTACTGCTCGATGTGCATCTGATTCTTTGAAGATTATTTCTACATTATCATCAAGTTTCATTTGGTTGATGGTTTCTGCAATTTCATCAGTGCCGCTGCTTATTCTGCCTGCACGACGATCTATGACTGTTAAGTCATCTTCTGCAGTTGCAAAGTTACATCTGAATGCGATATCTCCAGGTTCTACATCCACATGTATTCCTGCTGCTTCAAATGGGCCACGTCCAGTATATACTTCATATGGGTTATATCCTAGAAGTGTAAGATGTGCAGTGTCACTACCTGGTCTTACTCCAGGTCTTATGGTATCCATAATTCCTGTTATTCCTTCTTCAACCATTTTATCCATATAAATTGTTCTTGCACTTTCTAATGGTGTTTTGTTTCCTAATTCCTTAACAGGACGATCTCCCATCCCATCAATTACAAATATGATTCCTTTCATTTTTTTCATACTCCAATTGTTATTAAAATGATACCAACTAATGCTCCAATCATTGTAGCAGTTAGGTTAACATGTTCATTGTTAAAAAATCCACTACGTTCTAATGTAGCTCCAAGTAGACTGTCTGCAAAACATCCTACCATACCAGCTAGTAAGGATATTATTAAACTTTGAGTAATCTCTGGAGAAACATTTATAATAAATGCTGAAATTCCTATTATTAAAGCTCCAACCAATCCTGCAAGAGTTCCAAGAACGGATACTCCTCCATCTGTTCCTGGTTTTACACTTTCTTTACTTGTTATAAGTATTGGTTTGCTTAAAACTCCTATTTCACTTGCCATAGTATCTGCAGTTGCTGTTGCTATCGCACCAATAAATCCTGCATAATTTCCCATTATAGCCAAAATTACAGGAATAATTCCATTTGATATAACATTTTTAATTGTTCTTTTTTCATGGGTTAATCCTATTCGTTTCTTGTAATCTGACTTGAACTTGGTAAATGCAGAACCAAGTAAGAGAAAGAGTAATAATATTGCTAACCAGTTAAAACCTCTGGTTATGACAATAAATATTCCGATAATTGTAACAAAAGTTGATCCAAGTAAGTCTAATGCTCCACTTAAGTATACTATTATTCCAAGTACTACACAAATTATGAGGAATATTAATTGTATCATAAATATTATTTTGTTTTTTATAAACTATATACTTTTTAGCTTAAACTTAAATCTATTTGAAAAAAATAAAAAATGGTTTAGAGGAGGGTTAATATTATTAGTAATATAATCATAAATTATAATACTCTTGTTTTTATTGTTTCTACTTTTTTAAGTGGATAAATCTTTTTAGCTTCGTGGTATATGTTTGAAGCAAATTTACCTGAGATGATTTCTTTTACTAATTCATCAAGAGTTTTTTCAGCAGCAGTTTCAATAATCATGTTCTGCATGGTTTCTCTGATAAATCTTTGTTGTGATGCTTTTGCTCTTTTTACGGTAATAGCTAACATGTGAACATTGAGTTTTTTACCATCTTTTGTAGTAGCGTTTGTAATTGTATCAATACGACTTGTTCCTCTTCTAATCATACTACGTACGTAATCGGTAGTTACTTTGTGTCCTTTAAATACTGTGTGAGCTACTTCACCTGTTACATGATCTACTTCAAAGAACAGTTTAACATATTGTCTGCTGAAGTCACCTGTAATTTCACGCATTGATGTTTCTATTTTACGACCTACTAACATTTCAGGTTCTTTTGCAGGGCTTGTTCCAAGACTTGCTTCTTCAAATTCTGCTGGTGCTAATATTTCATACCATACTTTTTCTTTCCATGTATCACGTACTCGTCTTCTTGCTTTTGCCATTATATCACATTCTCCTTTTATTTTAATGAACGATTTTATTTAAGTTTGATTAATAATTTTTACAGCATACTATCTTATTATGCTTGTAATTTGTTGATGATTTGCAACTGTTGTTGCATCTAAATTTTCTTAGTAAAAAAATAAGATACTACTTAAGCTCTTGTAGTATTTTTAACTTTTTTTATCTTTTATTTTTATATTTAGTTTTTGGGTTATAGTCTTTCAATCTATTAAGTTTGAAAAGAATCCGTCAGGGCTATGTGTAAACAAGACTTTGCTAGTCTTTTATAAAAGAATTTAGATACGCATGACCAAATGTCATATTCTTTTATAATAATATTTAATTAAATTACCATAGACCTAGTCTATATTATTATGTTATTATATTTCTTTTATAATATATACTTTCCTATTAAGAGCACAATGCTGTCAAGTTAAGGTTTGTATGATTTGATGTTGTGATTTGTATTATTATTTTTTATTATTTTTTCGTTTTTT
>SUTR01000019.1:1488-40611 GCA_015062825.1 Methanosphaera stadtmanae | reverse complement strand
AACAATACCATACTTATAATTAGAAATATCACCGTTAAAGCAGAAGGTACTAACTTTGTAAATCCATCAGAGTATTTTAAGAAGAGTACATATAACATTCACATTACAATAAATTATGGTTAATAATCAATTTTGCTGATTTGATATTAGTATTTTTATAAAATATTACAAGTAATAACTATATTTAAGATACAATAACATTCAAAGATATGATTACATATAAATCAGATAATTTTACTTAAATAATAACATTCAACATATATATTTAAACAATATTCAAAATAATTTAAAAATAATGAAAAAATATTAATAACAATAAGTAAAAATATGAAAATATGGATAAAAAAGAATGTGTTGATAATTATAAAATAGAAAAAATAACCAAACATCATTATTTAAATGATTTTAACTGTGAAAACGAGAAATTAAACACTTTTTTAAAAAAAGATGCGTTAGAACAACAAAATAATAGATTCAATGTAACATATTTGGCAATATATAATAATATGATTCTAGGATATTATAGTTTATTGGCTGACAATATCAGATTAAAAAAAGTAGATTTTAATATTCCTAAAGAATATAAAAATGCTCCGGCGATTAAAATAGGACAATTTGCAAGAGATAAAAAATTTAAAAAAATGGGCTTAGGTTCAGAATTATTAGACATAGCTTGTAGAGATATTAAAAAACAATCTATGAAATTTGGAATTAAATATATTACTGTAGATTCCTATGTATCTGCAAGACGATTTTATGAAGAAAATGATTTTAAATATGTGCATAATATAGATTTTGGAAAAATAAAAAAAGCAGAAAAAAGAAATCCAAATTCAATAGTTGGAATGTATAAAAATGTAGATTATATATAACATCATCTGATGATTTCAACATCCCTTCTATTTTTAATCCTTCTTTGAATCATTTTTTCATGTTCAGTCATAGGTCTATTCATATCTGCAATAAAACGTTTAGCATCCTCACCTTCAATAGGAGGAGTAGCTCTAATTTTATTAAAAACTATTTTTTTAGTCATACGATCACTACTTTTAAATATTACTATATAAATTAAACGTTCAACACATTTATTAATATATTATTCATACTATTTTATATAATTATGTTGTTTAATATTAATCAATGTAATACATTATTCAATAAATATTAATCAAAATATATAATAATAACAAAAATATAATATGTTTTCAATAAATATCCATTGTAATAAGAATAATTGTAATTAAAGAATACATAGTTTTGGCTTTGTATTGGAATTTTTTTATATAATTCTTTATAAAAGAAATTATTATATTATCCAGCAATTAATATATTAAATTTAATTTTATAGTTTATTTAAATTAAATTCAAAAGAAGAAAAATAGTAAAAAATAATATGTTTAATTTATGAAGTGGTTACTTTTAATCCCACTATTCCAACTATGACTAAAAATAAAAAGAACATTCTTATCAGAGATGTTGATTCATTTAAGAAAAGCATGCCTACAACAACAGTACCAACAGCACCTATTGCAGTCCAGCAGGCATATGCCGTACCAAGAGGAATACCCTTTATTGACTGTTCCAACAATACCATACTTATAATTAGAAATATCACCGTTAAAGCAGAAGGTACTAACTTTGTAAATCCATCAGAGTATTTGAGCATTATAGCCCATACCACTTCACAGATACCTGCAATAATCAAGCATATCCAAGAATTCATAATTTACCCTCAGATTTTATAGTTAAAAAAAAATGGAAGTGAATAATGTAAAAAAAGGAAAAAATTACATGTATTCAGGAGCTTTAATTCCAAGAAGACTTAATGAATTTTTAAGTGTTATTCTTGAGACATCAACAAGTTTTAATCTGAGTTTTTCATGTTCAGAGCCTATTACTTGTTGTGATTTGTAGAATTTATTGAATGCTTTGGATAAGCTCATAGTATATTCTGTTATATGATGTATTCTTCTTTCTTCTGCAGATTGTCTGATTATTTCAGTGAATTTAGATAATTCCTTGACTAATTCTTTTTCATCATCATCCAATTGATAGTCACAATTTACGGTTTCATATTCATCATATTCGGCTTTTGCAAGTAGTTTACATGCTCTTGCATGTGCATATTGGATGGATGCACATCCTCTTTCAAAGCTTAATGCTTCTTCCCATTTGAATGTTATAGGTTTTTCTGGTGATATCTGATTTATATAGAATCTTATGGAACCTACACCTATCTTCTCAGATACTTCTTCAATCTGCTTATCAGTCAAGTCAAGTTTACGACGTATAAGTTCATCTTTTGCATGTTGTATTGATTCTTCAATGAATTCATCAACTGATATGAATACACCACGTCTTGTAGACATTGATCCTTCAGGTAAGTCTATGAATTCATAGAATACCACTTCAGGTGCACGATTTCCTGATAGCTTTAATGCTAATCCTAATTGTGTTGCTGCTAATTTATGATCAGCACCTAATATATCCAAGGATATATCACTGTTTTTTGTTTTATATTGATGATATGCTAAATCACGTGTTGCATATAAGCTTGTACCATTAGATCTTCTTAATACTAATTCCTTATCCACATTATAACGTTCTAACGGCAAGTATAATATGTCATCCTTTATGGTAAATGGCTGTAATTTTTCAAGTACATCATCCACAGAACCATTTCTTAGGAAAGTACTTTCCCATTTGTATAAGTTCATTTTAATATTTAAATCCTTAAGTGTTTGTTTAATACCATCAAGACAATTTTCCACTACTGATTCAAATGAATCTATTAATTTTTGGTCTTTTCCTTCTTCATAGCTTCTTAGAATTTCGTCAATTTCCTGGTTATATTCTGGATTAGATTCTAGTTCCTGATTGCTCATGAAGTATACTTCACCTATTGCATGGTCAATTTTCTTGTCTTCATCCAATTTGAAATTGAATTTGTTCATTCCCCATACTATAATGGCTATTTGTCTTCCCATATCATTTACATAATATTGTGATTCTACCTTATAACCGGCATGTTGCAATACTCTTTTGATTGAATCACCTAATATTGCATTACGTAAGTGTCCTACATGTAGTGGTCCGTTAGGATTTGCAGATGTATGTTCAAGTAGTATTGTTTCATCCTTTTCAGGCAATTCACCATAACTTTTATCAATATAATTTACTATTTTTGTTGTAAATAGAGTATAGTTGATAAAGAAGTTAAGATATGGTCCCATACATTCCACTTTATCAAAATACAATGGTAATTTGATTTTACTTTTTATTTCTTCTGCTACTTCTACTGGTGATTTTTTTAATTTACCTGCTAATGAAAATGATATATTACTGGATATATCTCCCATTTCAGGATTTGGTGGTTCTTCTAGTAATATTTCATCATCATATTTTATTTTCATCTTTGTTAAAGCTTCTAATATACATTCTGTAATTTCTGACTTCAATTTTGAATACATTTCATCTCTCCTTTAAATTTGTTATAATCCTCTGAAGAATAATGTTATATAACCTATTTTTGGAATAATGAATAAATTGTCTCCAATGGTTACTACTTTTGCCCTTATTTGACTTGGCGATACTAAATATGGATCTGCTTGATTGTTATGATCGCCTTTTATTTCAAAATATTTTGATCCATTTATGTTTTCTTCAGCTATCACTCTATGAATTACGGGTTCTGAATACCAAGTTGCGTCATATACAACTACATCCCCAACCTTGACATCAGTTTGAGGGTTAAATTCTTGAATTCCATATACATTTGTTCCTTCAGTTACGACTATATCTCCCCTATAAAATGCTGGTTCCATACTTCCTGATACTACTACATTTAAATGAGCAGATAATAAAATTGCTATAATAATGATAATTGCATAACTTGCTACTTCTTTTATAATATTGGTTTGTTTTTGTTTGTCTTGCTCTTGTTGTTTTTGTTTTTGTTTTTTCTGTCGATTTTTACGTTTTTTGGACAAGAATACACCCCCATTTAATTTAAAAAAAATATAAAATTATAGTATTAAAATTAGTCTATTTTAATACTCCTCCTTTATCAGCAGATGTTGCTAATTGCTGATATTGATGTAACCATCCTTTAAGATTACGTTCTGCATGTTTAACATTTTTTAAACGTTCTTGTATCTCTTCATCACTTAGTTCTAGTTTGATACTTCTTTCCAATACATTGATAGATACTATATCCCCATCTTCAATTGCAGCAATTGGTCCACCAGCTGCTGCTTCTGGTGATATATGTCCTACACATGGTCCTCTACTTCCTCCAGAGAATCTTCCATCAGTAATTAATGCTACATGATACAATTGACGTCCCATTATAGCAGCTGTAGGATTGAGCATTTCACGCATTCCAGGACCACCTTTTGGACCTTCATATTTAATTACTACAACATCCCCATCTACTATTTTATCATTTTCAATTGCTTCTACACATTCTTCTTCAGAGTTATATACTTTACATGGACCTGAATGTACTAGCATATCCTCATTAACTGCTCCTTGTTTAATTACACATCCATTAGGTGCTATGTTTCCATATAATACTGCAATTCCACCTTCATCACGTACAGGTTCTTCTATTGTGTGTATTACATCATAATCAATATCAGTTATGCCTTCGATATTTTCTTTAATTGTCTTGGATGTTGCTGTCATACAATCTGTGTGTAATTTTGATTCTAGATTTTTCATTACTGCAGGTATACCTCCAGCGTTATCCACATCAATCATGTGATTATTTCCACCAGGTCTTATGCTGCAAATGTATGGTATTTCATGGCTTAACTGATCAAACAAGTCTATTGTAACATCAAGTCCTCCAACTTCATGTGCTATTGCTGGTATGTGTAATGTTGTATTGGTTGATCCACCTAAAGCTAAATCCACTATTATTGCATTTTCGAATGCTTCCTGTGTTAATATATCAGATGGTTTTATATCATTTTCTAATAATTTAAATATTGCTTTAGCTGATTTTTTTGCCATTTCAACTTTTTTATCACTTACTGCATGTGCTGTAGCACATCCAGGTAAACTCATACCTAATGTTTCTGTAAGACATGCCATTGTATTTGCGGTAAATAGCCCTGCACATGAACCTGCACCTGGACATGCACATCTTTCAAGTTCATATAAATCTTCTTCTGACATTTTACCTGATTGAGCTGCACCTACTGCTTCTGTTACATTGATGAAATCTACAATTTCACCTTTAAATTTACCTGGCATCATTGGACCACCAGTGATTACTATTGCCGGTATGTTTAATCTTGCTGCTGCCATAAGCATTCCAGGCACTACCTTATCACAGGTTGGCATGAGTATTAATGCATCAAATTGATGTGCCATAGCCATACTTTCAACGGTATTTGCTATTATTTCACGTGATGGTAATGAAAAATACATTCCTTCATGGTTCATTGCTATTCCATCACATACTGCCATAGTATCAAATTCAAAAGGTACTCCACCTTCTTCTCTTACAGTGTCCTTTACAACCTGCACTAATTCTTTTAGATGTATATGTCCTGGCACTACATCAGTATAACTGTTTGCTATACCAATAAAAGGCTTTTTCATATCATCATCATCTAATCCACAAGCTCTAAGTAGAGATCTGTGTGATGTTCTGTTAATTCCTTTTTTTATATTATCACTTCTCATTAAAAAAGCTCCCTTTTATTGTTTATTAATATTTTAGTAAAAAAAAAATAATTAATTTAACTTAAAAATTTTATCTATTTTTTATAAATAAAACATTAGACTATATATTATATATCATTTAAACTTAAAATAGATTTACATAGATTATAATATGATATAGAAAAAAAGTTATATTAGTAAAAATATAATATAATTTAGAATTATTATAACTATCAAATAATAGTTCTATAAAAGGGCTCATAGTCTAGCCAGGATGATGACGTGGGACTTCGGATCCCAAGGTCGGGGGTTCAAATCCCCCTGGGCTCGTAATTATAATCTAAAAAATCACTTATTTTATTATTATTTACTATAAAATATATTTAATTGTTATACTAATAATATAAAAAAATTTTAAAAATATATATTAAAGATAAAATACATACTATTAAAAAAGAACTTTTTTTTAAGTACATGTATAAAACAATATGATATGACTTTTTTTTTAATTATTAATCAACAAAGGAATAAATAATATGCCATATGACTTTAATTTAAAAACTGAAAATAATCATTTAATAATTGGTGAAATTGATGCTAATGAATTAGCAGAAAAATATAGTACACCATTATATGTAATCGATGAACAAAAAGTAAGAGAAAATTATAATAAATTATTCACAGCTTTCAGCAGTAAATATGAAGATCTTCATATGTGTTATGCTGCAAAAGCCAATACTTCTCTTGCAGTACTTAAAATACTTGAAGATGAAGGAAGTTATATTGATGCAGTAAGTCCTGGTGAAATATACACAGCTCTTCTAGCAGGTTTTAGCCCAGATAGAATTGTATTTACAGGAAATAATGTTACAAATGAAGAACTGGAATATGCACACAAAACTGGTGTAACAATAAATCTTGACAGTATATCCGCACTTGAAAGATTAAGTAAAATAGAAGGTACAGAAGGTAAAGAAATATCAATCCGTGTAAACCCAATGGTTGAAGCAGGACATCATGAACACTGTATTACTGGTGGACCAAAAAGTAAATTTGGTATAAAAGAGGAAGAAGCAGTGGAAGTATATCAAAAAGCAATAGACTTAGGATTTAAACCTATTGGTATGCATTCACATATTGGTTCTGAAATATTGGAATCCGAACCGTTTATGTTAGCTGTAGAAACAATGATGGATATTGCAGGAAAAGTTCATAAAGAAGTAGGTGTGGACTTTAAATTCCTGGACTTTGGTGGAGGATTTGGAATTCCATATGAACCAACAGAAAATGAATTAGACCTTGAAACATTTACAACAGACATAATCAAATTATTCAAATCTAAACTTGAAGAATATAATATGGGTTCACCATCAATGTATATTGAACCAGGCAGATTCCTAGTAGGTAATGCTGAAGTGTTACTTACCCGAGTAAATACTATTAAGGAAAGTTATCGTAAATTTGCAGGTGTAGATTGTGGATTTGGTACATTACTTAGACCAACAATGTATGGTTCATATCATCATATTGTAGTAGCTAATAAGATGAATGAAAAAAATTCACAGGAAATAGATATTGCTGGAAACTTATGTGAAAGTGGAGATTTATTTGCAAGAGACAGACCAATGCCAGAACTTGAAGAAGGAGATTTACTTGCAATATTAAATGCAGGTGCATATGCATATAGTATGGCATCACAATACAATTCAAGACCACGTCCAGCAGAAGTATTAGTAAATAAAAAACAGTCAGATGTTATAAGAAGAAGAGAAGATTTCAGTGACTTACTCACTGGTCAAAAAGTTCCTACAAGGTTATTAAAATGATTAAAGAAATAGAATTTACAAAAATGCATGCTCTTGGTAATGATTATATTGTAATTAATGAAACAGAAGAAGAAATCATACCAGAAGAAAGTAAAAATAAAATCAGCAAAGAGATATCTACACGAAGATTTAATGTAGGTGCAGATGGAGTTATTTTTGCATGTAAATCAGATAAAGCTGATGTACGCTTCCGCATATTCAATAGTGATGGAAGTGAAGCACAAATGTGTGGAAATGGTATCAGATGTCTTGCAAAATATGTTTATGATAAAGACATTGTTAAAAAAGAAACTATGAAAATAGAAACTATGGAAGATATCAAGGAAGCAAGACTAACAGTTGTGGATGATAACGTTGAAGATATTGAAATAGATATGGGAAAAGGATTTTTCATACCAGAAGAAATACCAGCAATAGCACCTAGTGGAGACACTACTGAATTTATAGATGAAGAAGTGGATGTTGAAGGTGAAAAAGTAAAAATGAGTGCTGTAAGTGTAGGAAATCCTCATGCAGTATGTTTTACAGATATAAATATTGATGATATTGACCTTGACTTTTATGGTCCACGTATCGAAACACATGAAGCATTTCCTGAAAAAGTAAATGTACACTTTGTAAATGTATTATCTCCAGAAGAAATTGACATATTAACATGGGAACGTGGAGCAGGATTTACATATGCCTGTGGAACTGGAACTACAAGTTGTGTATTGTTAGGATATAAACAGGGATTATTGAATGAAAAAGTTCTTGCACATTTATCCGGTGGAGACTTAAACATTACTGTTACCGATCATTCAGATTATTTGACTGCTGTAATGAAAGGAGCAGCTTTTACAGTATATGAAGCAACTATGAATATTCAAATATAAACAATAACAATTCATATGATGATATTATGAGACGAATTAGAATGATAGATGTTAATGTATTCGTTGTAAAACGTATATTTCATCTAAGATTTAAAGTAGCTAGACTTACAAGAAAGTCCAATATAATGAATAAAATCATTACCAAAATCCTATTTGAAAATGATGGAAGTTATTTTATACCAAATAGTAATGCTGTTGATGAAGTAATATCTGTCAATGAAGAAGTTATTGATGTTAATGAAAAAATAGATGATGTAAACAAAATAGTTATGCCAGCAGATTTTATTAAGCATATCATTAAAGATGCTGAGAATATTGTCATCATGAATAAATGTTTATGCAGATATTCATCAGACTGTGAAGATTATCCATTAGATTTAGGATGTATCTTTATTGGAAAGACAACAAAGAAGATTTCCAGACATTTTTGTCGGGAAGTTACAGTTGATGAAGCCCTAGAACATATTGATAAATGTAACGAAGCAGGATTAATCCATATTATGGGTAGAAATAAAATGGATACTGTATGGATGAACGTTCGTCCAGGTGAAGAATTACTGACAATATGTAATTGTTGTCCATGTTGCTGTCTATGGAAAGTATATCCTGATTTAAGTGACAGTATACAGAATGATTTCATTAAATTACCAGGTATTGATGTTAACTGTGATTACAGCAAATGTATAATGTGTAAGCAATGTATTGAATATTGTACAGCTAATGCACTTGATATTGTTGATGATAAAGTAGTTATTGATAAGAACATTTGTATTGGATGTGGTCATTGTAGCAATAAGTGTCCAACCAATGCAATGAACATCACATATGACAATCAGGATATTCAAACAGCATTTGATAGAATAGATAATCTTGTAGATTACAAATCATAAAAAGACATTTATTTCAAGTGTAAAAAATATTTTTAATAAATATAATATGAAAAAAAGAATGTTTGGGATGAAAGAGAATATTTAATTTTCTTCATCCAATTCATAGTTTCTGTTAAAGTCCAAATTTCTTGTTTTATAAATTGTTGCCCTTCTTAATTTTAGCAAGTCTTTCTTCTTAGTATCAAAGTCTTTCATTGACTTAACGTTTTCTTTAATGTAGTCAAGAATTTCATCAACTACATCATTTTTATGAACCCAATTACAATCCTTACAATTCCATACATTTTTATCAGTTATCCATTTACCACCTGTTGAACCGTCAGCACATGGATAAAATGGACAGTAACAGAATGTACAACTTTCTTCATCATTGTGACATGGGAAATATTCACAGTCACCATTAGGTCCTATCTGTATATCGCCTTCAAAGAATTTGTCATAGAATTCTTCTGTTTGTGGTGGCAATGGTGATGTCATTTTATATCCACGCGGTGTAATCATTTTACCCTTTTTAACATAGGTCATTGAATTTCCTACAATAATTGTAGTGGACATATGAATATCCTGATCTTTTAATTCTTTTAGTTTACAGATATGGGTAATTGTATCTGTTCCTTCTGTTTTAACAATTCCTACTGGTGTTTCAGGATTTCTATTTTCCACTAATATATCACATGCTGTTTCAAATGGAATAACTCTTGTTTTACTTTTTGGATTATAAAATGCAATTACCAAATCAGCTAATGCTGCATGTTTTATTTTTCTTTGAATTTCTTCAAGAGGTGTTAGTAAGTCACTTAGGCTGATTATTGCCAAATCATGCAATGGTGCACCTAATGCACTTGCAGAATAGGTTGCTGCAGTTACTCCTGGAATAACTTCAAATTCTAAATCAGAATATTTGTCAATTATTTGGAAGTAAACATTGGCCATTCCATAAATTCCCGGATCACCAGAACTTATAATTGCGACTTTTTTACCTTCCTTTTCTAATTCTACAGCTAGTTCAACCCTTTGCATTTCATCTCCCATACCTCTACTGTGAACTTCTTTGCCTTCAATTAAATCCTGAATATGCTCCAAGTATGGACGATATGCTATTATAACATCAGCTTCTTTTATTTTATCTACTGCCTTAAGAGTAATATGCTCTCTTTTTGAACCTATACCTATTAAACTAATCATAATTGTACTCCCCTTTTAATTTATAAAAATTAATTAAAATAATAAATGAAAATTGATTTTATATAATATCCTCTTTCTTATTATAAATGTATAGTTATTAATATTTATTATTAATTGATAATTTATACAATTAAATTTTAAAAAAAAGAAAAAAGGATTGAAAAAAGTTTCAAAAAAAATAGAAGTAATAGTTATCTGGAAGTATTACTTGAATAATTACTTCGAGAATTACTATTGTTTTTAGTGCTTGTTTTGTTATTAGTTACATTTTTAGAGAAGTTAATCAAACTATCTACAGATGAACTATTATTAAGTGTAGTAACATTATTCTGATTATAGAGAACTATTTTCTCTTTGATTACTATAGTTGAAACATTGATTTTAACCTTACCACTGGAATATACTTCACCAGTTGCAGTAGCACTAATACTGTATGTTTGCTGAGGAAGAATAACTATCGCACCACCAGATGTTGACTGAGCATCTTTAGTAGCTATAGCATTAATCGTAACTGTTTGATTACCTGTATTGTCACTAGATATTTTAGCATTAACAGAATCCAAATCAACACTCAACTGTGTAAGATTATCCAATACCAATGCAACTTCTTCATCATTAGTAACATTTAATGTATCTTGTTCATCCAATTTCTTTTCACCAGTTAGAGAAGATGTGAAATGAGTTACTTCATCAAACTGCATTGAAACTAAATCAGCAGGATTAACAGGTTCTGATGATATTACAGTATAAGATACAAATAATCCTACTTCAAAAAATGCGATTATTGCAATTATGAAAAGAAGTATTTTCAATATTCTTGACATTAATTCACCCACCAATATTTATAAAATATATCATTATATTATTTTAAGTTAAACATAGTATATAAATAATATATTTTAGAATTAAAAAATAAAGATATAATTAATATAAAAAAAATAGTAGCTGATCATATGTCAAACGATATAATAAAAAAATTTCAAAAAGCAGAATTATTACTCAATAACAATGCATTTGCAGAAATAAAAGGAAATGATGATTATGACTATTTAATCAACGAGTTAATAGAATACATAGAAGAAAATGAAAATGATCAGTATGTTATAACAACACAGACAATCAGAAATTACCAGGATCAAGAAAAAAGAAGAATCCATGAATCAATTATTGAAAATCCTAAAACAAGAGAAATACGTGCAAATCAAGAAACACCATATGAAATATTGATGGACGTAACAAACAAATCATATACTGATGGAGATATTAATGACTTAAACAAATATTTCAATGACAGGTATACAAAGTTAAGAAAGATAATTCAAGAAAATCCCGAGTACAGAGAAATAACAGACTTAAAAAATACTAAGACAAACATTGACAATTTAAATTTAGTTGGAATTGTAAATAGTATAAATAATACCAAAAATGGACATAAGATATTGGAAATAGAAGATCCTACAGGAACAGGAACTGTATTGATATTAAAAGAAAACGAAGATTTAATAGAAAGCGCAACTACAATAGTTAAAGATGAAATAATTGGTGTTAATGGAAGTTCTAATGGTACTCTTATAAGAGCTGATGAAATAGTACATCCGAGCATACAAAGAAGAATTGTAGATAAACCAATGGATTTTTCAGTAGTTTTCATATCTGATGTACACATTGGAAGTAAAATGTTTGATGAAAAAGCATTCAATAGATTTATCAAATGGATTAATGGAAATTATGGTGATGAAAAACAGCAAGATCTTGCTAATGATGTTAAGTATCTTGTAATTGGTGGGGATTTAGTTGATGGTATAGGCGTATATCCTAATCAGGAAAAAGAGTTAAAGATTAAAGATATTTATCAGCAATATGAAGAAGCAGCCAGATTACTTGGTGATGTTACAGATATACCTATAATATTATCACCAGGAAATCATGATGCAACAAGACTTGCAGAACCACAGCCTGCAATTACAGAAAAATATGCTAAAGATCTTTGTAATCAGAAAAACATTGAAATGGTAAGTAATCCTACAATTGTAAACTTAGACAATATAAAAGTACAGGTTTATCATGGAAGAAGTTTTGATGATATTGTTATGGCATTAAATGGATATACACATGCTGATACTGATAAGATAATGAAATTATTATTAGAAAAACGTCATTTAGCTCCTATTTATGGTGAACGTACACCTCTTGCAAGTGAATTTGAAGATTATATGGTTATTGAGGATGTACCGGATATTCTTCATACAGGTCATGTCCATATAAATTCACATACAAAATATAAAGGTGTGCATATGATAAATTCTGGTACATTCCAGAAACAGACTGAATTCCAGAAGATATATAATATTGTACCTACATGTGGTCAAATACCAGTTATATCTCATGGAACATTGCAATTATTAGATTTTAATGAATAGTGATTAAATATGAATAACAGTATTATAGAAAAGATAGTGGAAACAGCACATCATATTTATGATAAAAATATGATTATAGGAAAAGCTGGAAATATAAGTATTATTGATAATGATGATATGTATATAACAGCATCAGGAACTGATTTTAAAAGTTTAAAGTATACTGATATTATTAAAGTGAATGTTGATACATTAGAATATGTAACAAGTGATGATAAAGTCCCATCAATGGAAACCAATTTACATATTGGAGTTTATCAGAAAAGAAATGACGTGAAAAGTGTTGTCCATGTACATTCACCTTATGCTACTGCATTTGCTTTCAGTAATAAACGATTGAAACAACAGGAAGGTTTTGGTGAAATTACTGGTGAATATATTGAAGAAGTAGAATATTTTACACCAGGCAGTAAAAGTTTAGCAAAACATGCAAGTAATGCCCTTAAAAATGAGGATGCTGTATTATTAAAAAATCATGGGGTCATATGTGTTGGTAAAAATATTGACGAAGCTACACTACTATGTGAATACATAGAAGGTATAGCTAAAACACAATATATAACACATGTACTTAATCTTTAACTGATTCTAATTCACTAAGTATGTTCCAAATTAAAATTCTTGCATGAATTGGTATATTTGGATCATTACTTATATCATCTAAAATGGATATTACAGTACTTGCTTTGATAGTTGGTTCTTCATCCTTAGCAAGGATACTTGTAGAATTTTCAGCTGCCTTTCTTATATTACGTGGCACACTTGTGTCATTAATTATTTGAGATAATATTTCATTACAATTATCAAATATTTGTTGATTGTTCATTATTTCATTAGTCATAATATACTCCCCTTTTTTTACTATTAAATAAGATGATTGTTACTGTCTTTAAAAAAAAATATTTTATAAAAATATATATTTTATGCATTTATTGATTATATTATAATATTTATATTAAAGCAATTATATAAAAATTACTTTTTATGAGAATATAAAATATAAAAAAATTTGATAAAAAATAAAAAAATAATTAATCTTTAATGGATACTGCTATTGTAACTCCATTATAGGCAGTTTTCTTAAAGATTAAACGAGAATTAGTACCATTGGCTATTAAGGCAGAAGGTTCACAAACACCTTTTACTCCAAATTGTTTCATGACAAAATCAGACTCTGAACATGATTCATCTTGAAAATTTTTAATGTCATCCATATTGATTATTTTAATTTGTTTGTTATAATATTCCGCATTGATTAAAATACCTTTCTCATTAGCTTTAACATCAGCTGTTGCAAAAAAGTTAATTCTGGAAGGTGGTATTTTCAATATATTACATGCTTGAGTAATAGCATATTTTACTTTGTCACTTGCTATATCACGACGTGCACCTATACCCATAACCATCTGTTTAGGATGTAATATTACTTCATGATTATCATATTTTGCAATGATAACATCTAAAGTATCATCAAATGTTATGTTATATGAATCATAAGTTTCATCTGTAAGTATGTAATCTAATGATTTAGGTAAATGCAGATCAACTTTTATAGAGTTGACAAGTGCTTTGTTGATATATTTAATATTTTTTGGATTTTCAAGATTACAATAGAAACGTTTAGCTATTGAATCAATCCCTATTTTATTATTCACATCTGTTGATGTTGTTATTACAGGTTGAGCATTTAATAATGAAGCTATTTTAAGTGTTAAATCATTAGCTCCACCAAAATGACCTGATAATAAACTTATGACGAAATTTGCATTGTCATCTATTAATAAAATGGCAGGATCTGATAATTTTGAATCGACATGTGATGCTATGGAACGAATCATAATACCAGATGCCATTATTCCAATAATACAATCAGTATTATTAAATATTTCGTCAACAGTTTTAATAACGTTTTTATGATATTGATTTACAGACAATATTGTAGAATCATCAATTAATAAATCATATAATTTATCAGAGATTAATTTACCCTGCTCAGTAACAGATAATATAGATATATTCATATATAAACACCTTTTTTTTACAATAATATTAAAATGAAATAAATTAAAATTATAGTCAATATAAACAATAATGATGTTACTTTAGTCAGTGAAACTGCTTTTAATATTTGCTCACTGGTTAAATCATTAGTCCCATAACCTAATTTATAAACACCTTCTTTAGTAAGGGTTATATTCAGTGCACCTGCAGCGGCTGCCATAGAATATCCACTATTAGGACTAGGTGTTTTATTTGCAAATTTTCTCATCACATTCCATGATTGTTTATAGTCATATTTAAGTAAAAATGCAGCTAGTACAACATACAATCCAGTTAATCTTGCAGGAATATAATTTAATATATCATCTAAGGTAGCTGGAACATAACCTATTTCTTTAAGTTCCTTTGTTTTATAGCCTAACATTGCATCCATAGTATTTGAAACACGATATATAAAGGCACATGGCGTCATAAATAAAATGCCCATAGGCAACAGTCCCACAATTGCAGTGTAAAATAAAGGAGATACTATACTATCAGTAATATTTTCTGTTAAAGTTTCTATTGCTGCAGAAGTAATTCTTGATTCAGTTAATTCTGACGTGTTTCTGCTGACAAGATATGACATATTCTTACGTGCAATATCAATATCTGTATCAAGATCTTTTTTAATAGCAATGACCGTTTGTATAAGATAATTAATTGAAAATGTTGAAGACAACAATATAGCAGCTACAATAATAAAAAGCCAGGAATTAATCAAAGCACTGATAAACAAAATAATCAATGTAACTACAAAAAATAGGAATATTGTTACTAGAGAAATCAATAGACCTGAAAATTTAGTTTTTGGCAAAATATTTTTTAGTTTAGTAATTACTGTTCCCATAAATATTACAGGATGTATTTTATCAGGAACTTCTCCAATTATCATATCAATAATTATCGAAAAAGTTATAATTGAAATTACATAGATTAAAGTTTCATTTAACATTAAATATATTTTTAGCATTTAAAATATTTAAAAGATAGTCTAATTTTTCATATTAATTTAATATGATATAGTGAGAGGTATATTTCAAGTGTAAAATTTTATTTCAAATTTTCAAAATAAACAGTGAGACATACATTGCAAGTGTAAAATAATTTTTTCTTTCAAAAAAATAAACAGTAAGACGTACATTGCAAGTGTAAAAATAAATGATATCAGAAAAAAATAATAAGTGAGAGGTTAATTGCAAGTGTATTATTTTCTCTTGATTGAAAATTAAATAATAGACATATATTTCATGTGTAAAAATTATTTTTCTAAAATGAAATAAAAAATAGAAAGGTATGTTGCAAGTGTAAAATTTCAAAAATATTATTTTAAAAGTAATAAAAAAATACTCATTTTTAAAAAAGTATTACTTTTTATAATAAAATTTTATGAGAAAAAAAATACTTAAAATTGAAGAAAAAACTTTATTTATTGTTATTTATTATTATTATTTATTATTTATTATTATTTTATTATTATATTATATTATTATTATTTATTTATTAATTATTTATTATTATATTATTATTATATTATATTATTATTATTTTATTTTTATTTTATTTAATACAAATTAGCACAATCTTTTTTCATCATTTAAAGCTTTTTTATCAAGTTTTATTTTCATAGTTTTAAAAATTTTTTAGGGATACCTTTTTGAGTTTACACTTGAAATATACGTCCCTCTCTCCAAAGCTTTTTATACTATTAAATATAATATTATATTATCAAATTTTTTCACTTGAAATTTAATTATTACAATTAATTTTTTACTTGAAATATAACTTTATTTTAATTATTAAGATGATACATATGAATATATTTAAACAACTAACAAACAAAAAATCAGTGTTCAAAACAAAAGAATATTTAGACCACAGATTTATACCAGAGAATTTACCACACAGAGAAGAAAAATTTAAATTAATAGCTAACTATTGGGTTGAGGCATTACGTAAAACAACACCACCTGACATTACAATATATGGTAAAACTGGAACTGGTAAAACAGCAGTAGTATCCTATGTTAAAAATCAGCTTGAAGAAATGGCAGCACAAGAAAATCTTAATATTAAAATAGAATATATTCGATGTACTGATTACAATACGGAATATCAGATTCTTGCACGTTTATGTCAACAATTAGGAAAACCAGTACCATACCGTGGATGGACCAAAGCTGAAGTTGTCAATACTTTTCGCGCATTGTTTAAAAAGAACATATTAGGTGAAAACTTAATACTAATTGTTATATTAGATGAAATAGATGTCATTCTCAAAAATGATGGTGACAACATATTATATACATTAACCCGAACTGACAATGTAGCAATAACATCAATTAGTAACTTTATAGATTTTAAACAATTTATCAAGCCAAAAGTAAAAAGCAGTTTAAGAGATCGTGAAATAGTATTTCCTCCATATAATGCACAACAGTTAATAGACATTTTAAAGGAACGATCAAAATTATCCTTCAACGAAGGTGCTGTTAATGATGGTGTAATTGCATTATGTTCAGCTCTTGCAGCTAAAGAAGAGGGAGATGCACGTTATGCATTGGACTTACTTAAAACTTCTGGTGAAATAGCTGATGAAAAAGAAGTGGATGTTATTGAAGAAAGCTTTGTTAAAGAAGCTAAAGATAGAATTGAACATAATAAAATCATAGATGTTGTAATGACTTTACCTATTCAACAGCAAAAAGTATTGGAAGCTATAAATTACTTGACTAAACGCAACGAAGAAATTACATCAGGACGTTTATATGAAGTATATCAAGACTTTGCAAAAAATGACAAAGTATCTTATAGACGTATCTTTGACTTTATAAATGAACTGGAAATGTTAGGATTAATATCAGCAAATACCATTTCAAGAGGAAGAGGAAGAGGAAGAACTAATGTAATTACACTTCAATGCGATTCTGATTTAATAGACAATGCTTTATCTTACAGAGACTAATTATTAAGTCTCAAACTATTTTTTTTATATTATTGAATCTAATAATGCCATACGAACCGGTACGCCATAAAATGCTTGTTTAAAATACATGGCATTATCTAAACTGTCAACATCAAAGTTAATTTCATCTACTCTAGGTAATGGATGCATCAATATTGCATCAGTATTTATCATATTATTTTTTGTTAATGTATACTGTCCTTTAACCTTTAAATATTCTTTAGGATCAGGGAATCTTTCTTTTTGAATTCTAGTCATATATATTACATCAACATCTTCTATATTATCAATAAATGATGATTTTATGGTAAACTTACATTTTAATCTTTTAAGATCATCTAATATTTCTGATGGCATCTGTAATTGTTCTGGAGAAATAAATATAATTTCACAATTAAACATTGCTAATGCATACACTAAACTATGAACAGTACGACCATATTTCAAATCACCAACAATAGCAATTTTCTTATTTTTCAATCCACCAAATGTACGTTTAATAGTATACAAATCAAGTAATGTTTGACTAGGATGTTGGCCTGCACCATCACCAGCATTAATCACAGGAACATCAACATTATCAGATATAAATCTTGCAGCACCTTCCATGTCATGTCTTAAAACAATAGCATCAGCGTATTGTGAAACAATTTGTGCCGTATCATATAATACTTCACCCTTCTGTACACTGGTTCCCTGTTTCTGATTAAAACCTACAACATCTCCACCTAATCTTTTCATAGCTGTTTCAAATGATAATCGAGTACGTGTTGATGGTTCATAAAACATAACACCCAACAATTTACCATCTTTTACATGTGAAACTTTCTCACTTTTAGCAATAGGCTCCATTTCTTCAGCTAAATCTAAAATATATTCAACATCACTTTTACTAAAATCTCTTATTGATATAATATCTTTCAAATTAAAACTCATAACTAAACACATCCATTATCATTTACATCTTTCTTGCAAAAGTAATATAAGCTGTATGATTAGCTAATCTACTTTTAGCTCTAGTTCTATTATTTTTAATTTCAAATTCTTGTACATTACATTTTCTGATTTTTAAGTGT
This sequence comes from Methanosphaera stadtmanae, assembly GCA_015062825.1. Lineage (GTDB taxonomy): Archaea > Methanobacteriota > Methanobacteria > Methanobacteriales > Methanobacteriaceae > Methanosphaera > Methanosphaera stadtmanae_A. The sequence goes on along the minus strand of SUTR01000019.1, from coordinate 21,661 downwards.
TTAAAACCATTACTATTCAATTCATGATAAACCTTTTGAAATTGTTCAACATACGGTGAATATACAACTACATATCCACCAACCTTCAATATTCTATTAGCTTCTTTTATAACATCATTAGGATATGGTAAATCTAAAAATACTAAATCAACACTATTATCATCTTCTTCAAATCCTTCTAGCACATCTTTATGATGTAATGTAATATTCTTAAAATCCGTACCGTTAATATTTTTTTTAATATCATCTATAAAATCTTCTCTAATTTCATAGCTTGATACATGACCTTCAGGACCAACAATGTTTGCAAAAAACAATAAGCTACTTCCAGCACCAGTACCTGATTCAACTATTTTACTTCCATTTCCAATTGCAGTAAATCCAACTATCATTCCTAAATCCTGCGGCAATAAAATAGCACATTTACGTTTCATTAATTCTATATAATCATTTATATTAGGACTAATGACGGTATACTTTTTACCTAAATGTGTTTCCACTATGTCTCCAGCTTTTGAATTAATTATATCCTCTTTGCTAATCACACCACTTTCAGTGTGAAATTCATCATCACCCACTACATATTTTCTATTCTTTTTGTCCACAATAATTTTCATATTAATTCAACCAGATATTCTTATTTAATATTATTATTCTATATCATTATTATTCTTTAAATTCTCTTTGTGTAACATCAATTATACCACTAGCAGTCTTTTCACCAATACCTTCAACTTCTTTTAATTCTTTTTTATTTGCATTAACTAAGTTTTTAACAGTTTTAAAATGATTTAATAAATTTTTAGCTGATACAGGACCAACACCAGGCAAACTTTCCGTAATAAACAATTGCTGTTGCGGTAATGTAACTGGTTTTGTCTGTGATCTGACACTTATATTCTTTCGAGAATCCTTATCCTGATGTCTTAAGGCAATTCTTTTAATCATAAATGCAGTGTCAGTTTCATTTTGTGTCTGGATAATTGGTATTTTAAAATCTATGGCAATAGCAGCTAAAGCACCTCTAATTGCATTGGGATGAAGGAATGTATGATAAATATTTTCACCTTCTATAATCATCAGTGGCCTTTCACAATTGCTTGCTAATTCTTTTGCCTGTTGATATAAACGTTTATCCGTTATAGACTTGCTGAAATCTTCCACAGTCTTTCTTTCAATGATTATATCATCCGTAATCTGATAATCACCAACACCCATATTCTTCACATGAATTTCACATTTAATCTTATCCAATTCTCTCATCATATTTGAATTTTTTTCACGATAATCAACATAAACAACAGCTTCGGCATCATCTGATGATGTGTATTCCTGTTTATATGGTGTTACTTCTTCATTATCCGCAACATAGTTTTCAAGTGTAATCTTATCATTTCTGTACGAATCAATAATATTACTCTTCATAGCTCTTTCTTTTCTTTGACTTGACCAGTAATATGATTCATCAAGCGTACCTTTAGTCATTAATATGAACATTTCACCTTGATGTTTACGTCCTGTTCTACCTTTTCTTTGGATCATTCTTATTTCTGAAGGTACAGGTTCATATAATATAACATAGTCTACTGATGGGATGTCTATTCCTTCCTCTGCTACACTAGTGGAAATTAACACGTTATAATTTTCATTTTTAAAAGCATCAATAGTTTCAATCTGTTTTTTCTGACTTAATCCCTTATCATTTTCATGTGATGCCTGTCCATAAAAACGCAATGCCTTAATATTATTTTCCTGACAATATTCATATATTGATTTAGTTGTATCTCTAAATTGACTAAATACTATTACTTTATTGTCTGGATTTTCTTTAAGAATTTGATTAAGTAATTCTATTAAACGTTTTATTTTAGGATGATCTTCACCATTATCCAAATATTTTCTAACAAGCATTACTGCTTTATTAAATTTATAATCATTTTTTAATGATCGTGAAGCTTTTGTTTTCTTTTTTTCAAGTTTCTTAAAATAATTGTTCAATGTTTTCAATGTTTGTGTTTCTAGTAATTCCTTTGAATGCAATATGTTAATTACTTCTGTAAGTAATGATATTCCCGTAAAGTATTCTTTTTTAGGCATGCTTGAAGATGCTATTTTCTGTTGTAAGCGTGATTGTTCTACTAATATTTCCTTTTTTGATGGTTTTGCTATGGAATCTATAATACCTAACTTTTTAAGATTTTGCAGTCTGATTTTTAATGTTTCTTCAATAAGCTTTTTAACTTCTTGTAATTCAGGAGTTAATTTGACTTTAATCCATTTTGTTTCTATTAAATTAAAGTAAGGTGCAACATCAGGATCATCTTCCGTTTTAATAATGATTTCATTAACATAAATGTTATGGGAAACTTCTTTTATTTTCTTTTTTTCCCATCCTGGAGATGCAGTAAGACCTAATATTAACTGATTTTGTGCTTGTTGTATATACTTTTGTGCCAGGTAAACATATGAATAAGAACCAACTGCATGATGACATTCATCAAAAATTATTAATGAAACATCACTAAAATCATATAATCTTGATATTATATCTGATTCGACTGTTTGTGGCGTAGCACATATTACCTGATTTTCTTGCCATAACTGTTGTCTATCACTTGGTTTATCATTTCCAGTAAGGCTAACCACATCTGCTTCTAAAAAGTTTTCAAAGCTTTTTTCATGTTGTAATGTCAATGGTTTACTTGGTGCTAAAATTAATATTTTACTATTTTCATAGTTTTTTAGTCTTTCAGCAGATACTAATGCGGCAACTACTGTTTTTCCCATAGCAGTAGGTGCAATTATCATAGTGTTACCTTTTTTAAGAACATTCACAGCTAAGTTCTGTTGATAACGTCTTCCTTCTATAGTGTTCTTCTTAATATATTTATGTTCTATCCAGTTTTTCATACTAATATAATTTATGTATAAAATGCTTAATTAATTTAAGTTATAAATGGAATAAATTTAATTTGTATAAGAATATTAAATATTTTATGAAAAATAGTATCTTTATAATATATGAAATTAAACATATACTAAAATGAGAAAGTTATATTAAATTTTTATTCATTCTAAAAAAAGAAAATTAAAAATGATATATTTTTTTAAAAAAAATTAACAAAGTAGTATGGCTTCATTGTACTCACAATTAACTATTCTAGAAAATAATTCCCTCAATCTATCACTTAACAAAATATCTTCATGAATTAAAAGATTACATAAATTTTTACAATTGTCAAATATCTTTATTAAATCATCATCTGACAAATTCTTATCAAATACAAATTTCTTAAAAAAATATGACATCTTTTCTTTAATCAAATATTTAACAGTAATATCTTCCAATCCTTTCTCAAGACTAAAATCATAGATCATATTATATGCTTTTAATCGACTAATATGTAAATCAGTATCATCACTATATGTAACAGACTTATCATCATTCATACTTCGATTAGATGTATATTTATAAATAACATCTTTGATAAAAATTAACTTTTTAGATGATACTATGCATTTATATAGAAAAACAGAATCCTGTGCTGCTATAAATTCAGGGAATGTAATTTTATTATCTCTTAAAAACTTTAAATTAAAAATTTTACTAGCTAACTTATAATTATTAACAATATAAGGCAGTTGATTAATATCATTAATAACTATTTCCTTAGGATACTTCTTTTTCATATGTTCTAAATTTTTCCGGCGTTCATCAAATTTAATATTATTGTCAGTGAATGTATTTAACAACAAACTTAAAGGAATTTCTTCCTGATTATTAACGGTATTAAATTGAGTATACATACCTGAAACTAAACTGGATGATGTTTCAACAATTTTATCATATAAAGTTTTGCATGCATACTCATAAAATTCATCATCTCCATCTAAAAATATTATATAATCACTAGATGCATATTTCATGCCAATATTACGTGGTTTGCCTGCTGCTTTACTATTTTTATCAGTTTGAAATAGTTTTACATTAGCATAATTCATGGCATATTCTCTTAATATTTCATAACTGTTGTCTGTTGAACAATCATCAACAAAAATTATTTCTAAGTTATGAAATCCAATTGTCTGTCTTAAAAGGGATAAGAAACATTTTTCAATATATTTTTCCAGATTATAAACAGGTATGATTATTGTAATAAGATATGTACTACTATTTTTATTCAAATTATCTGATTTTGATACTATTTTTCTTTCATTTTCATTGAAGTTATCATCAAATTTTATTGTATGATAATTAAGATTCATTTCTGTATTAATCAGCATTTGTTCATATGTCCTTAATGTATCTTGAATATGATTTATTTTTCTAGTTAATACATTGTTTTTGTCTTTTAATTGTTTTATTTTCTCATTCTTTTGATTTACTTCTAATTCATGTAGTGTATTTATCATTTTTAAATTTTCATCATGTGTTTTGTTGTTTTCTGTAATTTTTATCATCATTTCATTATTATGATTTTCGAATTCTTTTATTTGATTGTCTTTATCATTGATTATTTCTATATAATGCTTTTTCTGTTTCTTTAGGTTATTGATTGTTGTTTGTTGTTGTTTCATTTTTTGATTTTGTTTTTGGTACTTGTTTGGTGTATTAGATATTTTACTGGATAAATTATTCTTTCCAATTGCTGATTTTATTTTCATTTAATTACACCTTTTTGCCATAATATTTTGAATTAAATTCTTCAAAATTTTTACTTGTCATAAAATTTTCATATAATCTTTTATTTTGAGGATATAAATACATATTTAAATCTTTTTCTAATTTGTATTCGTTTTTGAATTTTTCTAGTTTTATCTTTGATTTTTCATAAAATTCTTCTTGATACTCTTTATTAATAATGGAATAACGATACTTGAATTTGCTTATTAATTTATTTAGTAATGGTTGTTTGTATTCCTCATATACTCCGTACTTGAAGAATACTTTTAATATAAGTTCTATTATTTCTATTACACCTAGTTCTACATGATTTTTTAGTTGTGTTATTGAATTGTTTCTGCGTCTTCGGTTGTAGTAATATTTTTCTATAAAAAATATCCGATCTGCATTTATAATGGCTTCATAGAAAAAGGGATTGTCTTGATGTATTAAGTTTTCTGGAAATTTAATGTTAATACTTGTTAGAAACGATTTTAAGTATAATTTGTTCCATGGTGAAACTGCTATTTTAAATATATCATCATGAATATCTTTGATTCCAAGCAATTGATCTTGATATTTGCTTATTTGTTTCATTTCATAATAGGGTTCTATAATGAATTTATTTTCATCCTGAATATAGGATGTAGCTTTGTATATTAATATTTGAGTTTTTTCTCTTTCTGCTTTTTCATACAATTCTTTTAGTGCATTTATGTCTAGGAAGTCATCTGAATCTATGTATTGTATGTATTTACCTTTCGCTTTTGTTAATGCATAGTTTCTACATCCTCCAGAACCTTTTTTCTTATTTATCTGATAATATTTTATTCTTTTATCCTTTTGTTGATAAAACTTGATTATCTGAGGAGTTTGATCGGTAGATTTATCATCTATGCATATTATTTCTATGTTTTCTAGTTTTTGTTCTAGAAGACTGGTTAAACAATCATCTATGTATTCTTCCACATTATATGTTGGTATTATTATGGATACTAATATGTCAAATTGTGTATTGCTATTATATATTAAATCATAGAATGTTCTGAGGTATTTTGATATATAATAATGAATTGTTTTATTGTATTTATTTGAAGTTATTTCTGTTATTTTTTGTATTTCACTTCTTATTTTTTGTATTTCATTTTCTTTAGCTGATGGTATGTTTTTATAATTTATTTCCGGCATATTTTTTGAAAAATCATAAATAGTTTCGTCTTCTTTTAAATTACTTTTATAGTGGGATAAAACATATCTGATGCTTTTTAGGAAGTCATTGATTTCTTGGATATTATTAAAAGTTATTGGCTGTTCATTGGATTTTTTTGTTAAATGTTCATATGTTATCTTGTAATTTTCTAAATTCATTAGGACATTTGTTCCAAAATAGAAACTTAGAAATGGTGTGTCAAAACTTAAATTACATGTTCTGTTTTTTATAAACTCTTTATTATAAAAAGTGTTATAAAGTAGATTTTTCAATGGAAGAGTATTGTTTTGTGTATTTTCATTTTTTGAATGTAAAAGTTCTAATTTTTCTTGTTTTAATATGTCATAGAATGTTTTCAACGTGTTTGTTGATTGTAATGGATATTCGTTTAGAAATAGAATATATTCTCCCTTGGATTTTTCTAGATTTTCTGATATTTTGTTTGTGTTTGTGAAAATTATTTTATTTTTTATTGTTGAGTTTAGTGTTTTGAAGTTCTCTGATGATTTGTTTGTAATTATTATTTCATAATCTGTGAATGTTTGTGATTCTAGGGATTTTAAAGTTTCTATGATTTGATCATTGTCTTGATTTGATTTTGAAATGATTATTGAGATGTATGTCATCGATTATCACTTTTATGGATGTGGTGTATGTTTTATATTAATTCATTACATTTATTTAAATATGATTATTTTCTCAACGGGATAATCTTAAAATTAAATAATTATTTTCTAAATAGTTTTATATGTGTTTTAATATATTATTTTTTGGTTAATTAATTATATGGGGGTGAAGTTAATTTTATTAGTAATATACTTTTAGTTTAGTTTATATTTTTTATTTTTAATTATATATGGCGTTCAATATTTTATTTCTTGTCTTCTATCAGGAATTTGCTAATATCATGTTTATATTTAGAATTAATATTATCCTGGATTAAAAATTAAATTAAAAATAGATATAATTTTTTGTAGCAAAATTTGTCGCAAACATTCTTATATCATAAAAATAACTATTTTTTTAAAAAAAAATAAAAGAAGATTAGTTTTAAATGAATAAGTTTATTCGTCTAAGTCTATTCCTGCTCTTCCGACTAATCTACCAATAACTAATGTTACTACAACAGCAATTACTGTTACTACAACAGCATAAATAATCATTGAAGATACAGCAGAACCTGATGTTCCTACAAATTCTTTAATTAAAGTTTGTATAGCTTCATTCCATGCTGAACCTGCTACAAATGCAAATGCTGTAGTCATTAATACAGAAATAGTTTTCAATATTTCTACATGTACTTTATCAGCCATTATATATTCCTCCAATTTTTATACTATCAATTTAATCTTTGTTAATACTATTATTTAATAATGTGCATTTATTCTGTGATTTTTTTAATTAAATTTTCACAAGTATCATAGACAACATCTAATTTACACATATTAGGTACATAATTAGCTGCTTTTGCAGAATTTACTCCTATAATTTCATAATCTAAATCTTCAACTGGAGCAACTACCATACACGTATCTGAAACTATTTTTCCACCTGCACTTTCTATAATGTCTAAATATCCACATTGTTTAGCAATTGACTTAATAGCTTTGGAAGTACATATCCATAAATCTTTATTTAAGTTTTTACCTTTAACTAGTTCTGCAACTTTTTGAATTTCTGTTATTGATGCATGTGGACAGCCTAGACATACTAAATCTGGTGTTTTATCAGTAGTGCTTAAATTATCAATTGTATCATTTATAATATCTGCATCAATATCTATTTTTTCCAATTCATCAAAGCTTTCATCTTTATTTACAATGTTTGCTTCTGGAGTAATGTCCTCTGCATGATAAATACTGACTGCTCCACTGGATGCTAATGCAGCACCTAATAATTTAAGATTATTTCTGCCTGGATTGTTATTCAATTTAAAGTATGGATTCTTATCATTTACAATTTGTCCTACATAATATCCTAAAGCACCAATTTGTGCTTCATTTGTAAAATCATAATTCACATCAAATATCATATGTGCTAATCTGTTTTCTGGAATATGATTGCCATAATATGGTGTACGACCTACTATTGCTGCAAGAAGTGCACTTGGTCCACCTTCACGGTTGGTTCTTGCACCAATTACACTATTTACATAACATACTGCAGATGATTCGCTCCAAGCTACATGTTCATTTAACAATGGGGTGTTTCCTATTAAATATGGTGTACAGGTACATGTACTCATTACTCCTATACTTTCATATCCTTTGATGATATCTATTTGTTTTTTAGTGAATTCTTCACTAAATCCTAATTCTTTCCAATTTTCAATATCTACACCTGCAGGATTAAGCATAGTTTCAAGTGTAACATCTGCCTTTTTTCCCAAATCCACTACAAAATCAAGACCAGCATCTCCTATAGTTTTATAGGATACTCCTGATACTTGTGCTGATGTGATAGGTATCATTTTTTGAGCATCATATATTTTACCTAGGCTTACTAGTATTTCCATACATTCAGCTTTACCTTCTCCATACTCCCCATTATACATATCTTCTTCATATTTAGTAAGTTGCATAATATCACTTGTATTGTTATTTTTTTTTAATTATTTATTTGATATTCTACCATTTCATTTACTAAATGGATAAAATTATCCTTTTGATCAAATGGTATTGTTGCACCTGCTGCTATATTATGTCCTCCACCAGAACCATTGAAATTATTGGATGCTTGATTCATTATAACGCCAAGATTAACTCCCTTTTCAACCATATTGTCAGTAGTTCTTGAAGATACTTTGATAAGATTATCCATCTTCATAAGACTTAATATAGGCTTATCTGGTAATAAACCTAATTCAATACCAATACTACTTACAGCAGCTGCTATCTGTTTTTGCTGTTTGTCTTCAGTATAAATATATTGAATATGGGACTCTTCAATACTTCCTTCACGTTTAATCCATTCTACACCATTCTGCATAGTTGTAGCATACTTTGATAATAAACTATTAGCAAATTCCATCTGTTTGTATTTTCCCAATTCTATACTTATTGCAGCATTATATTCCTTATTTTTTCCACATGCATTTAACAAATTAGAATATTCTTCTATATTGGTTAATTCACGTCTTATGTTAGGAATATTATAAACTGTACCATAAATATCTTCATTAATATCTGTTAATTCATTTTTTAATCTTTCATATTCCTCTGAGGATAATTGGCTTAATAGCTTATCCTTAGGAATATTATGTTCATCAAGAAATGCATTTGTTTTTTCAATGTCTCCTGATAAACCTTTTAGAACAGGTAAATATGTGTAACAGATAGCTTTAGATAATACTTGAGTATTAGAATATGATAACTTTAAATCATCTTTAACAATCATGGTTTCATGCTCTAATGCTTCATCTAAAATAAGTTTATTAATTCCTTTAGGACCATCTTTAAATTGCATATCACCATATGCACCTGTTAATGCAAGTCCTGCTAATTCATAATAACCAAATTTATGCACTGATAAATATGAAAGACCAGAACCGCTAACTTCTTTGGTTCCATCAATATTAAACATATGTGGATTTACATGGATCATTTCATTGTTTTCAGATTGTATATCATAGTCACCGCCATCAGGTACTTGATGATGGTCTGCTATTACAACATCACCTTTTAATTTTGATATACTCTCTAAACATCCACTACCCATATCTGAGAAAATAAATAGTTTATATCTTGATTTAGTAAGTTCCTTAACATTACTATTTCTAAGACGTGGTAAGATAGTTACGTGGAATCTACCACCTGCCTTTGTAATAGCATTAGCTAGTACTCCAGCAGATGTGAGTCCGTCAGCATCATTGTGAGAAATTATTCTCACAACATGCTGTTTTTCTATATGTGATCTTATAAGATCACAAGCATCATCAGCCCTATTTAACAAGGAGTGCTGCTGTTTTTGGATCATATCTCCATCCTTCAGGAAGAACATTATTTCTTGTGTAGTATTTTACAAGTCTTCTGATTTTGGATTCTATTTTAATTAATCCTCTTCTTGAGTGAATATCTTTAGGATTTTCTTCTAAATGTTCTCTGATATTTACTGCTCTTTTGATTAAGTTTAATAAGTCTTCAGGGTATGTGAAGTCTTCTCCGTTTCTTTTTAAAATATCTGTTATTTTTTCTCCAACTACTGTTTTTGTACTAGGAATTCCATATTGGTCTCTGAGAGTTATACCAATTTGACTTGTACTTTGTCCTTCTTTGAATAGTTTGATAATTAATTCTTCAATTTCTTCAGGGTTTTGTTCTACCCATTTTGGTGCTTCTGCCATATTATTTGTTCTCCATATTATTTTTATTATGCAATTTATATTATACTAAAAAAAGCATTCATCTTCCTATAATATAATAATTATAACTGAATATTCTCATTGTTTTGAATACCATTTAGCAAATTTTTCCATGGATATTCTTCTATGTGAACATTCATTTTTTTCATCAGTAGTAAGCTCTCCAAATGTCTTGTCATATTTTTCAACATAGAAGAGTGGATCATATGCAAATCCATTATTACCTTTTTCTTCTGATAAAATTTCTCCAGAAACAGTACCTAAAAAAGTCTCGGGTTCACAATTGGGTGCACAATAACCAATACATGACCTGAATTCGGCATATCTGTCCTGTTCGTCTTCAAGTAATTTAATAATGCCCTTGTTGGTTATAGTTTCCTGGACATAAGACGAATATGTTCCGGGAAAATCATTAAGGCATCTGATAAATAGGCCAGTATCATCTACTATAACTGGTTTCTGTAATAGATTTGCTACATATTTAGCTCCATATGCTGCAACTTCCTCTATTGAACCTTGAACTTCAGGATAGCCCGGATTTTCATGGTCAACTTCAATACCAAATTTTTCGAAAATACCTCTTGCCTCTTTAACTTTATGTTCGTTTCCAGTAATAAATGTTACTATCATATATATCAATAATATTTTTAGAAAAACTAATATCTATATTTTTATTTTAATATTAATTAAAATCGTGTAATGATTATAATAATATCATAAAAATTAATTTTTAAAAGAGGTGGTTATGGGAGAATAAATACGTATTTACTTATCCAAATACTGCAGCTGTTAGCTCTTCTAGTTTTGCAAGGTATTCTTCTGGGGTGATTCCTTTAAGATATGCATAAAGTACACTTCCACCTGCACCTACTCCTTCTTTTACAGAACCTTTTGCAAAGCTTGCTAGACCTGGATGTGAAGAGTTTTCCATTTTAGGGTCTGCTGCATATACTGCGATTTCACCGATTTGATTTACAATATCTAATATGTCTGATGTTTCATCATTAGCTACATATACTGTTGTTGCTATTGCAATGTTTGAAAAATCATAATCAGGTTCAATAGCTTTTATTGTTGCAAGAACTGCAGTCATTTGTGTACCACCTGCTAATGTTACAGGTACGCTGCTTCCAATAGCCATTCCTGCTGCTGCTATTATTGTTGGATCTCCTGCAATTGCAACTGCTTTAAATGGATCGTCTTTTAGGTCTCCAGGTTTAACATTATTTTTTTCCAATGCTGCATCCACAACTTCTTTTTTAAGTTCATGAGGATTGTGCATCATACATCCACTTATTTTTCCTTCCACGTCATAACCTAAAGCTGTAAGTACTCCTTGTGCTGTGGTTGTACCAGCAGGTGTTGATTCACCTATCATTAAATGATCTGTTAGTTGGGATAAGTATTGTCCTGCTTCTTTTGCATTTTCAAATATTTCTTCTGGATTTGGTACTCCTTTTCCTTCTCTTAAATCTCCACCTGGTTGACCATTAAGGCTTATGTATGATGTTTTAGGTTCTACCTCTAGTCCTGCACTAACTGGTATGAATGGTATATGTAATAATTCATATGTTGTTTTAGTTAGAAGTCCTGGTGTTGGTGCTGGTACTTCATCTGATTCTGTAATAGCTATTTCTGGAAGACTTAATGCCTGGTTTCTAAGCATTAATTCTACATCTAGAGCTGGTGTATATGGAGTCATTTCTGGTGATCCACCTGCTCCACTAATTCCTTCAATTTTTGATACTGCTGTATTTCCTAGTACACATGCAAATAGCATATTTTCTGATTTTTCTAAGTCTTTTAGTACTTTGTCTGATCCAAATATTTTTATGTTTTCATACATATTATATTCTCCTTGTTGTGATTTTTGTTTTTAATACTATACTATTAAATATATATTTTGAATATATAATACATTAGGAGAGGATTTTCAATCCTAATTGATTATTTAAATTGTTAATCAATACATCTTGATTATATGATTTTTTTAATTCATTTTTATTGATTTATCACGGATTTATTAAAGAATAATTGATATTTTTAATGGGGTATTATTTTTGATTTGTTTAGGTATTGAAGGTACAGCTGAAAAGACAGGTATAGGTATTGTTGACTCTGATGGAAATATTCTTGCAACATGTGGTGACCAGTTATATCCTGAAGTTGGTGGAATTCATCCAAGAGAAGCAGCAAATTTTCATGCAGAGCATATAGTTCCATTGATTAATGATGCATTAGATGAATCAGGTTTATCATTAAATGATATTGACTTGGTTTCATTTGCTAAAGGTCCGGGTTTAGGTCCGGCATTACGTACTATTGCAACAGCGGCAAGAAGCCTGTCACAAAATATTAATGTTCCTCTTATTGGGGTTAATCATTGTATTGGTCATGTGGAAATAGGAAAGCTTACAACTGGTGCTACAAATCCTGTTACTTTATATGCCAGTGGTGGAAATACGCAGATTATTAGTTATGAATCTGGAAGATATAGAATTATTGGTGAAACGTTAGATATTGCAATTGGTAATTGTCTTGATCAATTTTCTAGAGATATTGGTTTGGGTCATCCGGGGGGACCTATCGTTGAAAAACATGCATTAAACACGGATGAAACGGTAGAATTGCCTTATGTTGTTAAGGGTATGGATTTGTCATTTTCAGGTATTTTAACCAGTGCCATTAACAAATATAGAAAAGGTGTGGATTTGGATGTGGTATGTAATAGTTTTCAGCAAACATGTTTTGCAATGTTATGTGAGGTTACTGAACGTGCACTGAGTTATACTGGTAAGGATGAGGTATTGTTGTGTGGGGGTGTAGCAGCCAACAGCACATTACGTAACATGTTGCAGGTAATGTGTGAAGAGCATTACGTTGATTTTTACATGCCACCTATGAAATATTGTGGCGATAATGGATCTATGATTGCAAGACTGGGGTTATTGTCATATAATGAGAATTTATGTGGTATTGAAAATAGTTATATTAATCCTAAATATAGAACAGACCAGGTAGAAGTAACCTGGATTAACAATAGTGCATGTAATATGATAGAACTACCTGATGAAATATCATATAAAGGTGCTGAAGCTGATATTATTGATTGTATTTGGGATGAAAAGGATGCTATCATTAAACATAGGATAAAAAAGAGTTATCGTACAGGTGATATTGATAAAAAGTTAAGGCTTGAAAGAACTAAAGAAGAAGTTAAATTAATCAATGATTGTAAAAAAGTCAATGTAAGAACACCATTTATATATTCTGTAGATTTGGAAAATATGAATATTATTGAAGAGAAAATAAATGCTAAACAATTGCAGGATGTTTTAATAAATAATGATGATGGATATATTGAAAAATTATTTAACATGATTGGATCTGATGTATCAAACATTCATGAGGCTGGAATCATACATGGGGATTTGACTACTGCAAATATATTGGTTTCTAATGATGAACCTGTATTCATAGACTTTGGATTGGGAAAATATAGTGATCTTTATGAAGATAAGGGGACTGATTTATTGGTATTTAAAAAATCTTTAACTACTATTGTTCCTGAAAAATCAGAGAAATTATTTAATTATTTCCTTGATGGCTATGATGATGATAATATAATTAAAAAAATAGAAGAAATAGAACAAAGAGGAAGATACCTCTAATTAAATTATAACCGATAATACTAAAGTTAATATACCTACTATCCAACAATAGTATGCAAATATATCTAAACTCCACCCCTTTATCATTTTCATAAGTAACTTGATGGCCAGATAACCAAATATTACTGATGATAAGAATCCTGCAAGCAATACTGTCATTGATGCATCTATATTTGCTATATCTTTAATTTGTAAAACTCCTGCAGCTATAACGGCAGGTACTGATAATAAAAAGCTATAACGAGCTGCATATTCTCTTTCTAAACCTAAACATAATCCTGATGCAATTGTTGAACCAGATCGTGATATGCCGGGCAGTACAGCAAGTCCTTGACATATACCAACTATTGCTGCTTTTTTAAATGACATGTCCTTTGCTGTGATATTTCCTGATGAATGTCTTTCTGAATAATATAGAATTATTCCTGTTACTATAAGGAAGAATCCTATAAATATTGTTCCTCTTAATACTGTTTCAACAGCATCCTTAAATAATATTCCTATTATTCCTGTAGGTATGGTACCAATAATAATCAGCCATGCAAAACGTTTTTCAGGAATAGTATTTAGACCTTCTTTAAATTTATCAATTCCTTCTGATAAATCAATAATACTTAGGATGAAACCTTTTATTAAATTTATTATATCTTTCCAAAAGAATGTGAATATTGCAATCAATGTCCCAATATGTAAAACGGTGTCAAATGCAAGTCCTGTTTCAACACCTAACAGATGAGGTATTAATGCAAGATGTCCAGAACTACTTATCGGTAAAAATTCTGATAGTCCCTGAACGGCTCCTAAAATTATGGCACTAAGTATATCTAACATATAATCACCTTAAATTCAAATATATAAAAAAATAATTGTAAAAAAATAGTAAAATATGTTAAAAATAAATATGATGGGATTATATGAAGTCTAACCATCCATATTTATCTTCAACTTTATTGTCAAGTATGTCAAATAGACTGTCTTGTATATCTTTGGTTATTGGACCACGTTTGCCTTTTCCAATTGTAATTTTATCAACAGATTTAATTGGTGATAATTCTGCTGCTGTTCCTGTGAAGAATAATTCATCTGCAGTATATACTCTTTCTCTAGGAATACGTTCTTCTCTTACTTCATATCCTAAGTCTTTAGCAAGTTGTATGACTGTGTTTCTTGTAATACCATTAAGTACAGATGAACCTATGTCTGGTGTATATATAACTCCATCTTCAACCATAAATAGGTTTTCTCCAGATCCTTCTCCTACATCTCCATTATAGTTTAGGATAATACTTTCTTTATATCCATTTGCTACGGATTCCATTTTAGCCAGTTGTGAATTCATATAGTTGGATCCTGCTTTTGCCATGTTTGGCATGGTATCTGGAGCCATTTTTCTCCATGTTGATGTACATATGTCTATACCTTGTTCTAATGCTTCTTCTCCAAGATATTGTCCCCATTCCCATACTGCAATAACAGTTTCAACCGGACAGTTTAATGGATATACTCCTAATTCATTGTATCCTCTAAATACAATTGGTCTTATGTAACATGATTTTAATTTATTAATATGTATTGTTTCTTTTACAGCTTCACATAATTCTTCAAGTGTGTATGGAATTTCTGTTCTGTAAATTTTAGCTGAGTTAATCAATCTTTTCATGTGGTCTTCTAGTCTGAATACTGCAGGTCCATTTTCTGTGTCATAGCATCTTAGACCTTCAAATACACTAGTACCATAATGTACTACGTGGGATAATACATGTATTTGTGCATCTTTCCAATCTACTAATTCACCATTGAACCATATTTTTCCTGTTTCATCGAATGCCATAATATAATTCCTTTTTCATTTTTTTTATTAAATACTTTAATATATATTATTATCTTTTTTTAATTATATAACTTTTAAGTTTAGATGGTTTTTTTATATTTTATTTAGTTTAAGTGTTTAAGTTTTATTATATTCTGCATATTTGTCTTTTTTATAACTTATCTTATTTTTATACTATTTTCAGGGATGTTTTTTTGGATTTTTTAATATTGAGTTTATAGAACCATAACATTTAAATACTATGAATAATATACTATTGTATAGTGTCTGATAGACATGAATTATTTTTAATCTGGGCTGGTGGTCTAGGGGTATGATACCTCCCTTACAAGGAGGGGATCAGGAGTTCAAATCTCCTCCGGCCCATTACTTTATAATTAATCTAATTTTTAACAAGATATTTTAATCGATTTTTTTTTCGTTTCAATGAATTTGTTTTTTTATATCCATCTAATTAACAATGTTATATTATATAAAATATCCTGAACAAAATTGTATTTAAATAAAATAAAAAATAGTGAGGGATAAAGAGAAGTAATTATATTGTTGACAATATGGAAATTATAATTGAAATAAAGAATAGAATACTTCCTTTTGCCAATACATCAGATAAGTCTCTATTAATTAATAACATACCACCATAACATACAATTGCACTAGCCACAATCTTACCAATACCAGTAAATGGTCCTCTTGTTATTGAACTTAGTAAATATGATATGAGAGCTGATATAACAACTAAGAGAATCATGAATACAAGAGTATGACCTTTAAAGAAAGATATAATATCATTAATATTGATATTAATTCCAGGCTTATTATTTCTAGTACTCATACTTCTTCTGGATGTATTTGACAAAGTGTTATGGTAATTGCTGCTGGTTGTTCCACTGAATCTGCCTAATCTGCCAGCAAATATTGAACGAGTATTACCATTGCTGTTTCCATTATAACTTGTACTATGAGGATTTAAGCTTGCAGGTTTGCTATTTATTGGTTCATAATATTCCGGTTCATAATATTCATAATCATCAGTATCCTCTTCAATAACTGTACGATTATTAGCATAATTCTTAGCAATTCTGATAATACCTTTTCTATCAACTAACTTGATGTTACGTCTTTGTGCATAGACGGCAGCACCATGCTTATAACTGCTGGTTGTAAATATCATTATTTTAGAAGCATTTACTAATTTAGCAACATTTTCCATTTCTTTTAGTACATCTATTCCAATTTTCCATGGTTCTTCATAATTTTTACAAGCAACTACTACACTAGATGTTCCATTTCTTGTCTCAAGAATACCATAAATATCAATTACATGATTAGATACTGTGTAGTTTTTCATAACTTTAAAGCCACTATCTTCCATAATAGTAGCAACAAAATTAATTAATCTTTCTTTATCCAATGTTCTCCCTCGTCAAATTAAAAAAATATTATGAGTTTTATAATATATATTGATTTATATTTTGTAATTTAATATACTTAAAAATATGTTTTTTTGAAAAATAGTCCAATTATAAATTAAATTCATTATATTACTTAAGTTATATAAAACAAGATTTTTCATTTAAGTATTTATCTAAAACATGGTTTTTGCAAAAAAGGAATTTAAACTCATTTAATTTAACTGTTAAAATACTTAAAGAATATTTACATATATATTATTATGAAGATTTTAATAACAAATGATGATGGAGTTACTTCTAAAGGGATAATTGCATTAAATGATGCTGTTAAAGACTTGGCAGATACAATGATTGTAGCACCCTTGCATCAACAAAGTGGTGTGGGACATGCAATAACATTAATGAAACCATTACGTGCTATAAACACTATTTTGGATGATGGTACAGAAGCATACGCCGTCACTGGAACACCAACAGACTGTGTAATTGTAGGTTCTAAAAATTTATTGGAAGAACTTCCTGATCTGGTGTTGTCTGGTATTAATGTAGGTGAAAACTTGGCAAAAAGTATCACTACAAGTGGAACTTTAGGTGCAACATTTGAAGCAGCATACTTCGGAATACCAGCTATAGCAGTATCCATACAGGTAAAACAAGAAGACATCAAATTCAAGGATGGAATAAGGGAAGTTGATTATAGTAATGCAATTAGAATAACAAGAAAATTATTGAAAAAAATAATAGAACATGGAATGCCTGAGGGTGTTGACATATTAAATTTAAATATTCCTGCAAATCCTGAATCTGATGAAATTGTACAGGCAGATTTGGCTGATAAAATGTATGATACTGATGTTGAAAAAAGAATAGATCCCTATGGAAATCCATATTATTGGATAGTTGGTGGTCTTATTTTGGATGATAATCAGAACAGTGATGTACACATTTTAAGATTACAAAATAAAGCTACAATAACAGGATTATCCACTAATATGGCTACAAGTGTTGATTTGACAAAATGGTTAAGTGATTAATAATCATAATCCACTTCAATACCCATTATATTTTCTTTTCTATTTTTATATATATCATATGCAATAAGGCTACTGCCAATAGCACCACTTTTTGATGTTAATACTTTGACTGGTGCTAGCTTTTCTATTTTTTTAGTTATTTGTCCACTAATGTCTATAGGTTTTCTCATACATCCTCCGGAACCTGTCAGAATTATACCATCAATTCTATTATTGCTTATACCATATAATCCATAAATTTCCATAACAACACTCATAATTAATGATTCAATAGCCAATTTAGCATTATTATCATTATTCAAAGCTTTTTCTATTATTATATCTTTAGTGTTTGTTACTTTACTATTTACTCGGGCAATCTTTGATATTCCTGCATGTGAAAAACATTCATTGGCACTTCGTCTTCCTTCATCAATATCACGTATCATTTCCAGGTCTATAGGGCCATGAATAAAGCCCATTGCACCAACACATGCATCTATAGCTCCTCTAATTTTAGAATCTTCAACAAGTATTGACACGGTATTTGAACTGATGTCTGCAATAATCATATTCTTCCATCCAGTTTTTTTGTAAGCATAATAAGTAAGACTAACCTTTTCACTACTTGCACAATGGGAATAGCATGCTCTAAATTTATCATCCATAAATGTAGAATTTCTATGAAGACCAGGTATTAACACTGAAGGGATATTTAATGATAATATTTCATCATATACTTTGCTACCTCCTCCAGTAACACGTCCTGCACCATTTATGGATTTAATACCCTTATTTTCAACATTTTTTATTGAAGTGATTTTATTAATATTATCACCCATAGCATAAGTCATGGCAAGAAGATTAATATCATTAGGCTTAACATATTCACATAACGAATCCTTAAAATTAACTTCATCATTTGATAACTTATCACGATTAAGGCTGAAATAAGCAACTTCATCTTTATTTTCATCAATCAATTGGAAACTAACAGCAGTTGTTCCATGATCCATACCCATATAATATTTCATATACTTACTTCTTTATTATATTTGATTTAACTATTTTGATGATATTTGGGAATAGTTTAATAAAAAATATTATCTTTTTAACATTCTTGTTTTTTATATTATCTTAAAACAATTAAAAATTAAATTTATGACAACTTTAAATATTTATTAATATATATCATTATTTAATATTGTGTAAAAATTTAATATTTTTAAGTAATATTAACTAATATGATTAAAGGAGATTTAATATGGGTTCTAAAAATTATTGGACTACACTTAGAGAAATAGCTATAAAATTAAACAATTTTGGAATGGAGCTTGATGAAGTAAGCTTAGATGAACTTGTACCAATTCTTGATGAAATAGAAGTAATTGCACATGATGAAAACATAGATTATGATTCAGCAAAACTAATATTGTCTGATGAAGGAATGATTAATTCATTAGAAACAATACGTGACTTTTATGTATACATTGGAGCAAGACTAGAACGTGAAAATGCATATGAAATTATTCAAGGTGGGGACAGTGCATGGGAAGTCTTGGATACATTCCATTTCTATGAAAGATATGAAGGTCTCCTGAACAATGAATCTCAACTAGTCAAATTTGATAAAGATACCAAATTCGTATTTATAGGAAGTGGACCATTACCTGTAACATTGATAATGATTAATAAGATGTTTGGATGCAAATGTGTAGGTATAGAAGTACAGCCAAGTGTAGCAAAACTATCAAGACATATCATAAGAAGATTAGGATTGGAAGATGATATTAAAATAGTAATAGGTGACGAACGATACGTTAAACATTTAGATTATGATGTAATAATGGTAGCAGCATTTGCTATACCAAAAGACAAAGTATTTGGTAATTTATGGGAAATTATAGATGTTGACACACCTATATTGTACAGAACATATTCTGGTATGAGACAGATGCTTTATGAACCAGTAAAAGATGTTGATTTACGTGGCTTCCATGAAGTAAATAG
>SUTR01000019.1:0-1388 GCA_015062825.1 Methanosphaera stadtmanae | reverse complement strand
AAAAAAAAGTTTAAAAAAAGAGAATAAATTTATTCTTCTTTTTCTAATCCACAAGCGGTTCTTAAGTTTTTACCTACTTCTTCGATTAAAAGTTCTCCTTCAAGTCTTCTTTGAGCATAAAGTTTAGGATAAGCACTTGCTCCTTCTACTGCAAATTCAGTTGCAAATGAACCGTCTTGGATTTCTCTTAATATTTCTTTCATGTTAGCTTTTGCTTCATCAGTAATAATTCTGTCTCTTCTGGTTAATCCACCAAATTCAGCAGTGTTACTTACGTCTTGCCACATGTTTTTGAATCCTTTTTCGTAGATTAAATCTATGATGAGTTTCATTTCGTGGCATGTTTCGAAGTAAGCCATTTCTGGTTGGTAACCTCCTTCTACAAGTGTTTCAAATCCTGCTTTGATAAGAGCTGTTAATCCACCACATAAAACTGCTTGTTCACCGAATAAATCAGTTTCAGTTTCTTCTCTGTATGTTGTTTCAATAACACCAGCTCTTGTAAGACCAGTAGCTTTAGCCATTTCTATTGCTATGTCGAATGCTTCACCTGTTGCATCTTGTTCTACTGCTACTAAACCTGGAATTCCAAATCCTTCTTCATAGGTTTGTCTTACTTTGGATCCTGGACCTTTTGGTGCAATCATTGTAACATTAACATCTTCTGGTACTCTTATACGTTTAAAGTGTATGTTGTATCCGTGTGAGAATGATAGAGTGTTTCCTGATTCAAGATTGTCTTTGATTTGATTTTCGAATACGTCTTTTTGTAATTCATCTGGAATTAATATGTGTATGATGTCTGCTTCTTTTGCTGCTTCTTCGATTGTTTTTACTGTTAAACCATCAGCTTCAGCTTGTTTCCATGATTTTCCACCTTCACGTAAACCCATTACAACATTTAATCCACTGTCATGCATGTTTAATGATTGTCCTCTACCTTGGCTACCGTAACCAATTACAGCTATAGTTTTTCCTTCTAATACATTTGTAGTTACATCTTCGTCGTAATATACTTTCATTTTATCGAGTACTCCTAATTTTTATAAAATTTATCTAGATATAATATATATGTGTATATTTATGTTTGAGGTTATATAAAAGTATTATTTTAAATCATCATATCATCTAATAAAAGCATTTAAAACCAATCAAATTATAAAAATAATTATAATTACGTGTTATAATCATTTTTTGGTAATATACAACAATATTTTATTATTAAAACAATTAATTCTAGAATCTGGGGTCATGATTAAAATTTATAATTTAAACGTTGTAAAATAAAACTAAAAAACAGATTTATAAGGAGAAAAAAATTATAGTGTTTTTTGTCCTCTTCTTATTGCTGTTATTCCTGTTTTTGCTGTTTCTTTAATTCCATATGG